>NZ_JAMXXL010000050.1:0-13015 GCF_024129685.1 Acinetobacter lwoffii
AGAAATTATCAAAGTTCTGTTGCTTTAGCCTGTATATTTTTATGGCTACCTTTATAGGGTTAATTATGAACAGTAAATGTCAACAGACCCTTATATCACTAATTTTTTTAATATCTCGAAACGGTCAATTCATTTTCTTTGATTCACGATTTTCCAAGCAATCCATCGTTCAGTGACAAACTCTGGAAACGCATCAATTTAAGCACTTTGAAACAGCTTTCGATCAATAAAAATACAATTCTAAAGTAGGTTTATTCTGTTTTTGGTGAAAGATAGACAAGGGGTCATATGAATATTCTCGACCGATATATAAGACACATTGTGCTTAGGCAGAGCGCGTAAGACCTAAATCAATGGAGATTGAACATGATGAATATTGCGAAGAACACCATCTGCCTTTGGTATGATGACGATGCCGAAGGTGCAGCACGATTTTATGCAGAAACCTTTCCAGACTCCTCAGTTGGCGCGATCAATCTTGCACCCGGAGATTATCCCTCCGGAAAAGAAGGCGATGTTATCACCGTCGAATTTACGGTGATGGGCGTTGCCTGCATTGGACTGAATGGTGGCCCTGACTTTCAACACAATGAAGCATTTTCATTTCAGGTGGCGACTGAAGACCAAGAAGAAACAGACCGATACTGGAATGCCATTGTTGGCAATGGCGGTCAGGAAAGTGAGTGTGGATGGTGTAAAGACAAGTGGGGCATTTCCTGGCAGATTACGCCAGTGGTCCTCATCAACGCCTGTAACAGTCCTGACCGTGCTGCGGCCAAGCGCGCATTTAATGCGATGATGACCATGAAGAAAATTGACATCTCCGTGATCGAAGCAGCATTTCGTGGTTAAGCGCCAAAGATATTGTCTTTCATTGCAGTTGATATTGCTGTGTAGCGCAATTTCACTGCAATAGTTAAATCTTCTCCTTTCTTTTGATCAACTCAAATTATCCCTCAACTCTATAAGGATCCGTTACAAAAATTTCAGATTAATCCAACTTGATCTGAACCTAAATCCAATTTCTTCAGGATGATTCAAGGAGAATGTGCCATGAATTTTCCTCAATTACTGCTTATGGCGGGATGGGTCGCGCTGTCTGCACCTGCCGCTTTAGCCGTTGAACCGCCCATGTCGGGCAAAGCCAGCTCAGGCGCAGCTTCATCTGCCGCCGATAAGAAAGCCATCGCGAGTGCCATGACTGCTGGACCTAAGAAAGTAGCCGCTGCGGCCACGATTGTCGCTGTCGGTACAGATGGCAAAATGCGTACCTTGCGCAAGGGCAATAATGGTTTTACCTGTATGCCGGATAATCCGACCACGCCAGGTCCAGATCCGATGTGCATGGATCAGGCCGCTCTAGAATGGGCAGAAGCCTGGATGGGACATAACCCCCCACAGTCGGGAAAGTAGGCTTTATGTATATGCTAGCAGGCGGTACGGATGCCAGTAATGTCGATCCCTATGCCAAGAAGCCTAGTGCGGGCAATCATTGGGTTAAAACGGGTCCCCATGTCATAATCGTCGGTGCTGAAGCTCGTTTCTATGATATGTATCCTAAGCATACGCAACCCGATACCGCTGTGCCCTATGTCATGTGGTCTGGGACGCCTTATCAGCACTTAATGATTCCTGTGAAGTAATGAATTACGGCAACGACGAATGCACGCTGATTCAAATCCTTCAATTCGGGTATTTAATACACTCAATTTTTATTGCTACCCTAAGCTTTAAATAGAATAGTTCACTTAAAAGCTCATCAACAGATGGGCTTTTATATGAGTATTGCAAAAGTTGAAATGATGCAGATCATGCAATATGAGTTTCAGAATAATTTTTGCACTGAATTGAAAACAGCCTGAACCAAAAACAATCATCTAACGAAATTCTCCCTAATTTATACATCTTAAATTTTATTAAAATATTGAAAATAATATAGAAAATTAAACTGGCATAAGTTCTGCATAACTGTATTCAAACTTGGATACAAGATTGGATACAGAATGCTTCATCAGAAAATGATCGGCTGGACAGTCCGAAAATGGCGCGATGCCGATCAGCCAAAACAGCTTCAACTGAATCATCTTGCTCAACGCACTACCCATGTTGAGGTGGGTGAACTTGTCTGGATTTCGGTTGAGAATGCTGCACCTCTTCAAGCAAAAATCGATGCATTTAAAAAAGCTGTATTTGCGGAAGGTATGCATCAAAGGCTACGACAGAGAGCAGTGAACATAGTCGATAGCGGGTTTATATGCAGCAGCTGAATCAGAAAAAAACGAAACAGATCCATTCAGCAGATTCAAAAAATAGAGAGAATAAAAGGGGATTCACATGTTTAAAACTGTACTGATTGCAAACCGGGGCGAAATTGCCGTTCGCGCCATTCGCACATTAAAAAAAATGGGTGTAACCAGTGTCGCCGTTTATTCAGAAACAGATCGTTATGCACAGCATGTGATTGATGCAGATATTGCAGTGTCCTTAGAAGGGACCAAACCTGGCGATACCTATTTGAGTATCGAAAAATTGATTGCTGCAGCCAAAAATACCGGAGCCGAAGCAATTTTCCCGGGTTATGGGTTTCTGTCAGAAAGTGCTGACTTTGCCCGTGCCTGCGAAGCAAATAATATTGCTTTCATGGGGCCAACACCGGAGCAGATTCTGGAATTCGGCTTAAAACACAGGGCGCGTGAACTTGCTGCAGCTGCCAATGTACCCATGACTCCCGGTACAGGTCTGCTAAATAGTCTGGACGAAGCTTTGGCAGAAGCTGAAAAAATTGGTTATCCAATTATGCTAAAAAGCACAGCAGGCGGTGGCGGAATTGGCTTGACCCGTTGTGATGATGCAGACGCACTTCGGGAGGCTTATGAAAGTGTAAAACGTCTGGGCGAGCAGTTCTTTAAAGATGCCGGAGTATTTTTAGAACGCTTTATCTATAAAGCCCGTCATGTCGAAGTTCAGATTTTTGGAGATGGACAGGGACAGGTGGTGGCTTTGGGCGAACGCGACTGTTCACTGCAGCGCCGTAATCAGAAGGTTGTGGAAGAAACACCAGCGGCACAGTTACCTGAAGCAACCCGTCAAAAATTGTATCAGGCGGCAGTTGAACTGGGCAAATCGGTGGAATATCGCAGTGCCGGTACGGTTGAGTTTATTTACGATGCAGCACGTGACGAGTTTTATTTCCTTGAAGTGAATACCCGTTTGCAGGTGGAACATCCTGTCACTGAAATGGTGACCGGTTTAGACCTGATCGAATGCATGTTGAAAATCGCAGCAGGCGATATTCTGGATTGGAAGCATCTAAGCAGTATTCAGCCTCGGGGTGCAGCGATTGAAGTACGAATCTATGCAGAAGATCCAGTCAAGAATTTCCAGCCGAGTCCAGGGATTTTGACCGATGTCTTTTTTCCGGAAAATGTCCGGGTCGATACCTGGGTGAGTACCGGAACTGAAATTTCCCAATACTTTGACCCAATGATTGCCAAGATTATTGTGCATGCTGAAGACCGTGATATCGCCATTCGTACGCTTAAATCGGCTTTGGCTGAAACCCGTCTGAACGGGATTAGTACCAATCTGGATTATGTGCATACTGTTATTTCAGATCCACGTTTTGAACAGATGCAGATCTGGACACGCATGCTGGATGATTTCAAATATGTGCCGAATGTGATTGAGGTGATTCAGCCGGGTACACAAAGTTCGATTCAGGATTATCCGGGTCGTGTCGGGTATTGGGATATTGGTGTACCGCCTTCAGGCCCAATGGATGATTATGCTTTCCGGCTGGCCAATAAAATTGTTGGGAATGTCGAGGCCGCCGCCGGGTTTGAATTTACCCTGCAAGGTCCAATCCTCAAATTTCATGCAGAAAATATCATTGCTTTAACTGGCGCACCTTGTCCGGTAAGTCTGGATGATGAAGCAGTAAATTTCTGGCAGCCTGTTCAGGTAAAAGCAGGCCAAACCCTAAAAATTGGACAGGTTGAATCTGGATGCCGAACCTACCTGGCTGTACGAAATGGTCTGAATGTGCCGGAATATCTGGGTAGCCGTTCTACCTTTGCTTTAGGTAATTTTGGTGGACATGCAGGCCGAATGTTACGGGCTGGTGACATGATTAAGATGGTGAATCCTGAGCTGCCGGCCGATGGTCTACCTTTAGCGATTGCAGAACCTGAAGTTTTGGCAACAGATCTGATTCCAAGTTATGGCAAGGAATGGAAAATTGGTGTGCTCTATGGTCCGCATGGCGCTCCTGATTTCTTTAAAGCTGAATATATTGAGGAGTTTTTTGCATCAAGCTGGAAAGTGCATTTTAACTCGAACCGATTGGGTATCCGTTTAACCGGACCGACGCCAAGCTGGGCGCGTGAAAATGGCGGTGAAGCGGGTCTGCATCCATCCAATGTACATGACTGTGAATATGCCATTGGTGCGATTAACTTTACCGGTGATTTCCCCGTAATTCTTGCCAAAGATGGTCCGAGCCTGGGTGGCTTTGTCTGTCCGGTGACCATTGCCAAAGCTGAACTCTGGAAAATTGGTCAACTGAAAGCCGATGACACGATTAGCTTCTATCCAATCTCGGTAAAGCAGGCCAATGCGCTGGAGCGGCAGCAAATTCAAACCCTTCAAAACTTTGCCAAGGCAGAGATAACCAGCGAGGCTGAAATCGTTACAGTTCAGGCAGAAAGTATCCTGGCATTGCGTGAAGCTACGCCAGATGCACCAAAAGCTGTATATCGTCAGGCAGGTGACAGTTATATCTTGCTGGAATACGGTGATAACGTACTGGATTTGGCCCTACGCCTGCGCGTACACCGCTTGATGCAACTGATCCGTGAAGCTGATCTTGACGGTATCCTGGAATTATCACCTGGTGTGCGATCCTTGCAGATTAAATATGATGGTCTGCGTTTGAGCCAGCAGCAACTGATTCACTTCCTGCTTGGTCTTGAAGAACAGATGGGTGATTTACGTGACATTAAAATACCTTCAAGAATTATCCATTTACCCATGGCCTTTGAGGACTCAGCGACTCTGGGTGCGGTTGAGCGTTATCAGGAAAGTGTCTGTGCCAAGGCCCCATGGCTACCGAATAATGTCGATTTTATTCAGCGAATCAATGGTCTAAACACTCGTCAGCAAGTTAAAGACATTATTTTTGATGCCAATTATCTGATTTTAGGGCTAGGTGATGTATATCTGACTGCACCTTGTGCAGTGCCCATTGATCCGCGCCACCGTTTACTGAGTTCCAAATATAATCCGGCCCGTACTTTTACCGCTGAAGGTACAGTCGGGATTGGTGGTATGTATATGTGTATTTATGGCATGGACTCACCGGGTGGCTATCAGTTGATTGGCCGTACCGTACCGATCTGGAATAAGTTTAAAAAGAACAAGCAGTTTGGCGATCAGCAATGGTTCTTACGCTTTTTTGACCAGATTAAATATTATGAGGTCACTGAGGCCGAACTGGATCAGTTCCGTGCTGATTTCGCCCATGGTCTGGCAGAAATCAAAATTGAGGAATGCGAGTTTGACTTTGCAGCATATCAGGATTTCCTTGCTGCAGAACAGGACAGCATTGCCACCTTTAAAGCGCAGCAGCAGGCTGCTTTTAGTGCCGAGGTAGAACGCTGGAAAGACGAGTTTGATGCACCTGTAGAAATAGAAGTGCTGCAGGATGACACCGATTACAGCCAGTATGTCCCTCTCAACGCCTCTATGACCGGCAATATCTGGAAGATTTTTGTAGAAGCGGGGCAGATTGTGAAAAAAGGCGACACGGTGGCCATCATTGAAGCCATGAAAATGGAACTGCCGGTCTATGCTGACGATGATGGTATCGTTAAAGCGATTATCTGCCGTTCTGGTCAGACCGTGCATAGTGGTGAGCCACTGGTCTATATGGAGTAATGGAGTGAGCCATGACTATTGTTCGCAATCCAAGTACTAAAGCGACCGGAAAAAGCTCAGACAATCTGTCTGAGCTGGTTCTCCAGAAAATTAAAAATGATATTTTTGACTTTAAACTGATGCCGGGAGAGCGGTTTACCGAATCGGAAATTGCTGAAAGCTATGCCGTCAGCCGTACACCTATTCGGCAAGCTTTGTATCGCTTGCAGCAGGAAGGTTATGTCGAGGTGCAGTTTAGAAGTGGCTGGAAGGTTCGGTCACTAGACTTTAAAGTTTATGAAGAACTGTATGATCTGCGGATTTTATTGGAAGGTTATGCAGTCGAACAACTTTGTCAGATGCCCAAAGACCAGTTGCAGGTTGCTCTGGCTGTTTTGATTCAAACCTGGTGTATTCAACCAGAACAATATATCTATGATCTCAGGCGGTTATCTGCACAAGATGAAGCATTTCATTGTCATTTGGTATTTGCAGCCGGCAATACAGAAATGGCAAAAATACATAGTGAGATCAGCGAGAAAATTCGCATCATACGCCGTCTGGATTTTTCCAAAGATTATCGGATTGAGGCCACCTATGCCGAACATCAACAGATTTTAAGGGGATTACTTGCACAAGATGCAGCGTTCTGTCTCTCTATATTGGATGCCCATATCCGGCACAGCCGTAATGAGGTGAAAAAAATTACACTGGAAATGTTATCCTCTAGTCCTGCGTAAGTTAATCAGGATAAATTTATTTTATAGCAAGAAAAATATCAGACCTGACTTAAAATTGATAACCAATTCATAACCAGAAAAAACAAGAACCCGCTAGTGGCATCTCAAATTGTTTTTTAAAGTAAGTTGAGGATGATAATAACAAGAGATAAAAATGCTTCATCAGCCTATTCAACTTTTACTTACAGGTGCCGGCTGTGCACTTCTCTTAACCATGACTGGATGTACCATGCCTTCCAAATCGCCCATCAATGACAGTTATGGTTCCCAGCCACATTTGCCCAAACCAAAATCAAGCTTGCTGCCTACGGTCAATATTGCACCTGCTAAAGGTTGGCCTGAAGGTAAAATGCCGACAACAGCGACAGGTTTAAAAGTTCAGGCATTTGCCAAAGGGTTGCAGCATCCGCGCTGGCTGTATGTATTGCCGAATGGTGATGTACTGGTGGCTGAAACCGATGCACCGCCTAAGCCCGATGACAGCAAAGGGATCAAAGGCAAAATCATGAAATGGGTGATGCAACGTGCAGGTTCATCGCACCCCAGTGCCAACCGCATCAGTCTGCTTCGCGATAGCAATGGAGACGGGGTGGCTGAACAAAAAATCGTATTTTTACAGAATCTCAATTCTCCATTTGGCATGGCACTGGTCGGCAATATGTTGTATGTGGCGAATACTGATGCCCTAATGCGCTTTCCTTATCAGAACGGTGCGACTCAAATTACAGCAGCCGGTACCAAGGTGCTGGATTTACCGGCAGGCCGTTTAAACCATCACTGGACCAAAAATGTCATTGCCAATCCTGCCGGCAGCAAACTCTATATTACAGTGGGTTCCAACAGCAATGTCGCTGAAAATGGCCTAGAGCAGGAGCAGGGCCGGGCACTAATCATGGAATTTGACATAGCCAGTGCTCAAGCGCGACCTTTTGCTACCGGACTGCGTAATCCGAATGGTATGGACTGGCAACCCCAGAGTGGCACACTCTGGACGGTGGTAAATGAACGTGATGAACTCGGCAATGATCTGGTTCCTGATTATCTGACCTCTGTCAAAGAAGGCGCTTTTTATGGCTGGCCCTATAGTTATTATGGCCAACATGTAGATACCCGGGTCAAACCGCAAAATCCTGCGCAAGTTGCGCAGGCCATTCCACCAGATTATGCATTGGGCAATCATACTGCATCATTGGGCTTGGCCTTCTATAGGGCAGATCTGATGCCTCAATATCGAAACGGTGCGCTGATTGGCCAGCATGGTTCATGGAACCGCAAACCGCACAGTGGCTATAAAGTGATTTTTATTCCCTTTCAAAATGGACAACCGATGGGCCCACCTCAAGATATCTTGACTGGATTCTTAAGCGATCAGGGCGATGCATATGGGCGACCGGTCGGTGTGGCGGTAGATTCTTCAGGTGCCATTTTGGTTGCTGATGATGTCGGTGATGTGATTTGGCGAGTATCACCCTTGTGTACACCAGCTGCAGTAAGTAAATAAAGGTTTAGGGATTCAGGATTTTATTCGGATCTGAATCTGTGGAAAGTAAAAGTTAAAGCAAAGACTGTTTCATTCAAACGTCAATATTTTGATTGAAAATATGCAAAGGCTAGCGGATTTAAAATAATTTTTAAGCTTCATTTAAGCTGGCTGAATTAGGCTTTCAGGATATTTTTACGCGGGATTACAGCATGTACAGAGATTCTGCTGATCCTATTAAAAATATCTAAATCTAAGTGCCAGTTTTAAGTGCCAATAAAAACTGGATATAAAAGTTAGAACGTTGCAAAAAAAGAGGGTTTTAAGAATGAAATCAATTGTTGCATTTATTTTCCCTTGGTCATTATTTATGACCCTTCATCGACCAGCCGAAGCCACAGTATGCTTAATGCTTCATATTTCGATTTTAGGCTGGATTCCTGCTGCAATCTGGGCCATGCATACTTTATATCGGGATAAAATAGCCTGAAAATAGGAAAATAAGTTACTGAAAGATTGTTTGATTTTGACGGAAGTAATTAAAGCCCTATCTTTTTTATAGCTAAAGATTTTTTTTCATTCCAGATGATGAATACATCAATAAAATGAATCTAGAGGAATGTTCGAGAGAAATACTACAAAATTAAAATAAGAGGAAATTCAGGAAAAATTATAATTATATTTTGAAAACGAAATTGAAGTACTCCGAAGATGCCGCTGCATGTGTCGTTACCCTGAACCCGATGAGTTCAAGGAGGATGCGACGTATACTTGCTGGGTTTCCCATACGGAGATGGGCATACACTCTAAATATACAGAACACACCCATAAGTGTTAGTATCGGCAGGGGAATAGACCCGCTGGCGAACACCTCAGAGTTAAGTTAATTATAAACAATAATCCCGGTGTGGCAACTCTATGCTGTTCATGAACTGTAAACAGTTCGGTCGAATGTCCGAAGTTTAAACAGAATTCGAGATTATTCAGTCAGTTCTTCAACTTCTTCTAAAATAGTTTGTAACAAACGCTCGCAATGCGCATATTGTTGCAGTGATCTGTTCATATTCAAGACCTCCTGCATCAGCTCAAGTGCAACCATAATAATCAGCTTGCTAGGTTCCATGCGTGGTGCTTTACGGCGAAATTCATCATATTTGTCATTTAATAACTGTGCCGCGCGTTCTAATTCTTCCTGCTTGTCAGGAGTAGAGGCCAAACGGAAACTATGCCCCAATACTCTGAGATCAATTGCAATTTGTTCACTCATGATGAGGCTTCCTCAGTCGCTTCAGTCGGATGGGCCAGTTGTTGAATTTCCTGTGCGTGATGATCCTGCGCAGTGCCAAGAATGGCCAGACGTTGAATAATCGCTTCAACCTTGGCTTTGGCATTTTCATTTTTCTGGGTTAAACGTTCAGATTCCTGAGTCAGACGCTGAATTTCCTGCTGGGCATGACGCTGTTCAAGGATCATCTTTTCCTTAACTACGCGCAGTTCATTCCGTTCAGCCAGAATTTCCTGAAAACGGTTTTTCAGGTCGGTACAGCTTTTTTCCAGACGACCATAACGGTCTGCCAGTGCAGTTGCATCATTATTAAGCAGTTGAAACTGGGCACGAGAATCCGTCAATTGTTCTGTCAGATTTTCATTTTCTTGTTGTTTTTGCGCAATCACGCTGTTTTTTTGTTCAATTTGCTGTTGATGTTGCATCATTGAAGAGTCTTGCTCTTCGCGCAAACTGGAATTTTCACTTTCAAGCCGTGCAAGTCGCGTTTTTAACACGCCGATCTGCACTTGTAGACGCTGTAATTCTTCTAACATATCGAGGTCGCACAGTGTTGCAAACAAAGGTAATATATAAGCAGTATAAAGATTGGATAAACGAATGCAAGACGATATTTCAGGTTGGACCGAATGGCACCGCAATTTTTCTTCAATTGAGGAAATTTCTAGCCCTAGCGAACTACATGGTTTGCTAACTGGCATTGTTTGTGTCACCCAGGCGCCAAGCAGTGAAGAGTGGTTACAGATTTTAGAAACACTGGATGTACCTGAACTGGATGCCGAAGCATTAGAGTTGTTGACGGGCGAAGCTGAAGATGTGTTTCATGCACTGTCTGAAGATGAGCTGGATTATTTACCTTTGCTGCCTGATGATGAGCATGTGCTTTCAGAACGCGTACAGGCTCTGGCGGACTGGTGTGCAGGCGTGGTCTTAGGTTTCGGACTGGCTTCAGGACATATCCGTCAGGATGAAGTTGAGCTGATTGAACATTTACAAGATGTAGCCGCAGTTGAATTTGAAGACTCAGACGATGATGATGAAGGTGAAGAAAGCTATCAGGAATTGTACGAATTTGTGCGTCTGATTCCTGTCAGTCTGTCTTTAGGGCGTAAAAAGGTCGAAGTTGAAGAAACGCCCCTCTTACAGCAATTTAGTCAAAAAAATCAGCCTAAAGTCGCTACTACAGAAGCGCAAAGTGTAGTCGAGATTTTCTCGCCTAAACGTCCAAGCTGATGAAATGCTGAGGTGAGTCATCACCTGCTTGAAATCAGGCATATATTTTGCTGTTTACAGTGAAATCTATAGTCTGATTTCAAGACTATATTCTAAATACAAGTATTGATCGATAAGAAAGAAGTAAGGTGTAATGAAGAAATTGACACAGGCAGTTTTTGAGGAACGTCGCGCAATCCTCGCAGGGGAAATCGGTTTACGCAGTATCGCTATTATCGCGACCAGTCCGGTAGCCATGCGTAACCGTGATGCAGATTATAAATACCGTGCAGACAGTAGTTTCTTCTATTTAACCGGATTCGCGGAACCTGAAGCTGTGGCTGTGATTGAAACCTTTGACACTGAAGAAGAAGGCTATAGCTACAGTTTGTTCTGTCGTGAACGCAACCGTGAAATGGAAATCTGGAATGGCTACCGCGCGGGTATTGATGGGGCTATTCAGGATTATGATGCAGATGAAGCCTATGCGATTGATTTGCTGGATGAAGAAATATTAGAAAAGTTACAAAATAAAGATCAGTTATTTTATCGCATTGGACAGCATGCAGAGTTTGATGCGCGTGTCGCCAAATGGATTGCAACTGCAAGTGGTGAAAGCCGTCGTGGTACTTCTGCGCCAGCGCAAGTAATTCAGCTGGATCGTATTGTTGATGAAATGCGTCTGCATAAAGATGCAAATGAAATTGAATTGATGCAGATTGCTTCCGATATTTCTGCTGATGCACATACTCAAGCGATGCTAGCAGTACGCCCGGGCATGATGGAATATGCACTGGAAGCTGAGCTGAATTATATCTTTGGCAAAAATGGCGGTGTTCCGGCCTACAACAGTATTGTCGGTGGCGGTGAGAATGCCTGCATCCTGCATTATGTAGAAAATGACAAAGAACTGAAAGATGGCGATTTGGTCCTGATTGATGCTGCGGCTGAATATCAGCTTTATGCTTCAGACATTACCCGTACCTTTCCAGTGAATGGTAAATTTAGCCCGGAACAGAAAGCTTTATATAATGTAGTGCTGGATGCTCAAATTGCTGCAATTAATGCTGTGCAAATTGGTAACTCGTATAAAGAACCACATAATGTTGCAGTGCGCATCCTAGTGCAAGGTTTGCTCGATCTTGGCTTGATGCAGGGGAATATTGACGACATTATAGAAAAAGAAGCTTTCCGCCAGTTCTACATGCATGGTACCGGACACTGGCTCGGTATGGATGTGCATGATGTCGGTGCTTATAAGGTGGACGGTGAATGGCGCTCGTATGAAGAGGGTATGGTCGTGACCGTTGAGCCGGGTCTTTATATCGCGCCTGATGATGAAACAGTAGATGCTAAATGGCGTGGAATTGGCATTAGGATTGAAGATGATGTGGTGGCCACTGCAAATGGCCCGCTAGTTTTAACCGCGAAAGTCGTCAAAACGGTAGAAGAGATTGAGGCATTAATGGCGAAAGCGTGCGCTGCTTAATTTGAGAAAAAATACAGCAAGCCGGTCGCAAGATCGGCTTTTTTTATGACATTTCTATGCCGTTTCAAACAAGAATTCCTAGCTATATCGCATCGAGCAAAAAGTGATTTAGCTTACGTTTATATCGAACAAGTCAAATAAAACTCACCTAAGTAAAATTTACAGCTTAAAAATTGACAGGAAGTCAACACAGAAAATCCGTTTTTAGCATCAAAGCTACATATTAAATGCGCTGAGATTCTCATACTTTCTCTGATCCTTAAATAAACTTAAATAAGAGTAGGAGAACACTTATGAGATTAAATACGATTGATTGGATTGCTTATGCTTTAACAATCATTGGTGGCATCAATTGGGGTTTAATTGGTGCATTCGATTTTAATTTGGTCGCTGCGATCTTTGGTGATATGAGCGCCTTATCTCGAATTGTTTATGTATTGGTTGGTTTGTCGGCATTGTACCTGATTTATACAGGAACGAAGTTGGGTAAAACAGTACACCATACAGATCATCATACCAATATTGTGCGTTAAGCTAATCCTCCTGCACGAGTTTCTTACAAGATAGGATAATGTCTTTGAGTAGCTTGTCGAGAGGATAGAAATAGTGTGGAAGATGAAGAAACCTCGGTATATTTCCGGGGTTTTTTATATAGGTGTTTATAGGTTATTAATAGAATCATCCTCAGATCTACAACAACACTTAGCTAAAGATTAATGATTACTATCATACAAATAAGATTAGGTTGTACATGGTTGGATAAATTTTTTTTAAAATATCTGTTAGCTAAAAAATCGAGTTATATTTAGGGTGTGTTGACACTTTTAGCTTAAAAAAATAGCGAAGTAGTAAAATCAAATCGCCAAACCCAATTTTACTATTCGCTATGCCTCGTA
>NZ_JAMXXL010000051.1:0-12960 GCF_024129685.1 Acinetobacter lwoffii
TTTTCTAAAACAGGTTGTTTTTATCACGTCCTCATCGGTTTTTGGTGCTATATCATTCACACGATTTTTAGCGATTAAAATACCGATCGATCGTATTTTAGCGCTTCAAGATCATAGACTTGATACACAGCATCAAACAGGTAACGAATGTATTCGCTTTCATCCATATTGCGCATCGCCATAAAGACAGGACTCACTGCAAAAGCATCTGCTAGAGGTACAAAGTTAAGATGGGCTAATTTAATGTTTTGTGCGCTTTCCGGTACGATGCAGACGCCTTCTCCGGCAGCGACAAAGCCCAGTGCCAGCTGTAACTCACGGACAATCCGGATATTTTTCGGTTCAAGACCATACTCAGAAAATATGCCACGAACCTGGGTAGAGAAATTTGCCTTTCCAGTATTCGGATATAAGAACAGATGCTGATCGACCAGTTCAGATAAATGTATATTTTCACGATGACCCAGTACATGACTTGAATGAGCTGCCACCACTAGGCGTTCTTCACGCAATAACACGCGTTTTATCGCAGGATCCGAAATTCTTAAACGGCCGAAACCGACATCAATTCTTCCTTCTTTCAGCGCCTGAATCTGTTCATAGGTATTCATTTCCATCATCTCGATTTTGAGATAAGGATGCTGCTGCTTAAATAGAAACACAATACGCGATAGTAAACCGAATAATAAAGATCCGACAAAACCAATGCTAATAGTGCGATCCGCGATGCCAATCCGCTTGGTCATCGATTTGATTTCTTCCGCATTAGACAAAAGTTTAACCGCATGCTGATAGAAGAATTGACCTGCTTCTGTGGTCTTAAGCGGTCTACTCCCTCTTTCAAAGAGCTGAATATCCAGTTCCTGTTCCAGATTTTGTATCTGTCTGCTTAAAGGTGGCTGAGCAATAAACAGTTTTTCTGCCGCTTTGGTAAAACTTTGTTCTTCGACGACGGCAACGAAGTAACGCAAATGTCTGAGTTCCATGGCTGTGAATACCTTTAAAGTATAAAAAAATGCTAAATCGATCTTAGACCAATCAACATTATTCTTTTAAGGTATATCAAGTCAAAGCATTAAAGCAAGAATGTGAACCCGTATTATGTATAAGTCAGTTGAAACCTTGCTGGTAGAAATTCCAACCATTCGCCCTCACAAGATGGCAGTGGCGACGATGCAAACCCAGACCCTGGTATTGGTCAAAATCACCACTGAAGATGGTTACATCGGTTGGGGTGAAGCAACCACTATCGGTGGCTTAGGTTATGGTGATGAAAGCCCGGAAAGCGTAAAAGTTAATATTGAAACTTATTTTGCGCCTCTTTTAAAAACATTATCCGGTTTAAATGTTGCACAGACATTACAAGCAATCAAAAAGAATATTAATGGTAACCGTTTTGCCAAATGTGCGATTCAGACTGCACTTTTAGACATTCAGGCACAACGTTTAGGTTTGCCATTAAGCGAAGTCCTCGGTGGTCGCTTACGTGACAGTATTCCAGTTCTTTGGGTATTGGCTTCTGGCAATACCGAAAAAGATATTGCTGAAGCAGAGAAAATGGTTGCGGCAAAACGTCACAACATTTTCAAACTCAAAATCGGTTCTCGTCCGGTAGAAGAAGATGTTGAACATGTGCTGGCAATTAAGAAAGCCTTAGGCAAAGACGTTTCGATCCGTGTCGATGTGAACCGTGCCTGGTCAGAACTGGAAGCGATTAAAGGCATCCAGTTATTGCAAGATGGCGGTGTTGATCTGATTGAACAGCCATGTGCAATTGATAACCTGGACGCCATGCGCCGTCTGACCCGACGTTTTGATGTTGCCATCATGGCAGACGAATCGTTAATGGGCCCGCACTCAGCGTATGAGATTGCCAAACAAAACGGTTCATCTGTTTTTGCAGTCAAAGTTGCCCAGTCGGGTGGCCTGATTGAAGGTTGCGAAGTAGGCAAGATTGCCAAACTTGCAGGTATTGACCTGTATGGCGGCACCATGCTGGAAGGCCCGGTAGGCACAATTGCTTCGGCACATGTGTTCTCTACTTTTGAAAGTCTGGCGTTCGGTACCGAGCTGTTTGGTCCTCTACTGCTGACTGAAGATATTTTGAAAACCCCACTCAACTATCAAAACTTTGAACTTGAGATTCCGAAAGGACCAGGTCTGGGGATTGAGTTGGATGAAAACAAGATTGACAACTTGCGTCGTCAGTAATTAGGAGAAACCCATGCTTTTTCACGTACGTATGGATGTAAACATTCCACGTGATCTGCCAGTTGAACAGGCAAACGAAATTAAGGCTGTTGAAAAGGCTTATTCACAGGAATTACAGCGTCAAGGCAAATGGCGTCATATCTGGCGCATCACGGGCCAGTACTCAAACATCAGTATTTTTGATGTTGAAAGCAATGAAGAGTTGCACAACCTGTTACAAGGCTTGCCTCTCTATCCTTATATGAACATTGAAGTAATGGCATTAAACCGTCACCCATCTTCAGTTCGAGATGACGACAGTTGATTGAATGAGCGGATTGGGAGTCACCGGATTCCCCTTCCAAATCGAAAACAGAGGGTACCTCAACAAGGATTGTGGCCAGCCAGATTTAGCCAGCCAATGAAAGCTAAAAAAGTGCGCCACTAAAAGATGAAAGACATACTTTAGGAGCAATAGTATGAATCGCCAAGAAATTGATGCATTAGTTAAGCAAATGAACGTTGATACAGCGACAGGTCCTGTAGATGAACGTGTACAACAAGTTGTTGTGCGTTTATTGGGTGACCTTTTCCAGGCTATCGAAGATCTTGATATTTCACAAACTGAATTGTGGAAAGGTCTTGAGTACTTTACTGATGCAGGTCAAGCCAACGAACTCGGTTTATTGGCGGCAGGTTTGGGTCTAGAGCATTATTTGGACCTACGTGCTGATGAAGCAGATGCAAAAGCAGGCATTAGCGGTGGTACGCCACGTACGATTGAAGGCCCGCTTTATGTAGCAGGCGCACCTGAAACAGTAAGCTTTGCGCGTATGGATGATGGTTCTGAAGAAGGCAAAATCCCGACTTTAATCATTGAAGGTACAGTGACGGATACTGACGGCAACCGTGTTGAAGGTGCCAAAGTTGAAATCTGGCATGCAAACAGCCTGGGCAACTACTCATTCTTTGACAAGTCACAGTCTGACTTTAACTTGCGTCGCAGCATCATTACCGCTGCTGATGCTCAATATACTGCATTGACTACAATGCCAGTGGGTTATGGCTGCCCTCCAGAAGGTACAACTCAGTTTGTACTGGACAAACTAGGCCGTCACGGTAACCGTCCATCGCACGTACATTACTTTGTATCTGCACCGGGTTACCGCAAGCTGACTACTCAATTCAATATTGAAGGCGACCAATACCTGTGGGATGACTTTGCATTCGCTACTCGTGAAGGTCTAGTGGCAACTGCGGTTGACGTAACTGATGAAGCTGAAATTGCAAAACGTGGTCTGAACGGTCCTTTCAAACACATTCAATTTGATATTGAACTTGTGAAAGAGAAACAAGACGCACCTTCTACTGAAGTTGATCGTCGCCGCGCTAGCGCTTAATACATTAAGAAGCGGGATATGCCTTGAGATATATCCCGCTGACTTCCCCCTTGGAAAGTCGGAGAAAGGACATGCCTCGTATTCCCGTAATTAACACCAGCCATTTAGACCGCATTGACGAATTACTGGTTGATGATTATGAATCTGGTGAATTTAAACTACACCGTTCAGTATTTACAGACCAGGCCCTGTTTGACCTTGAGATGAAATACATCTTTGAAGGCAACTGGGTTTATCTAGCACATGAAAGCCAGATTCCAAACAATAACGACTTCTATACTACCTATATGGGTCGTCAGCCGATCATCATTGCACGTAACCGTCAAGGTGAACTGAATGCCATGATCAATGCCTGTTCGCATCGCGGTGCACAATTGTGCCGTAACAAGAAAGGCAATAAAGCAACTTATACTTGCCCATTCCATGGCTGGACTTTCAATAACTCCGGCAAGTTATTAAAAGTTAAAGATCCGGCTGAAGCGGGTTATTCAGACTGCTTTAACAAAGACGGTTCACATGACCTGAAAAAGGTTGCGCGTTTTGAAAGCTATAAAGGTTTCCTGTTCGGCAGCTTGAATCCGGATGTCCCTGCTCTGGAAGAATACCTGGGTGAAGCGACCAAAATCATTGACATGATCGTGGATCAGTCTGAACAAGGTCTGGAAGTTTTACGTGGTTCTTCGACTTATACCTATGAAGGTAACTGGAAGTTGACTGCTGAAAACGGTGCCGATGGTTATCACGTGTCTGCTGTACATTGGAACTATGCTGCAACCACTCAGCAACGTAAAGAAAAACAGGCGGGTGACAACATCCGTGCCATGAGCGCAGGCGCATGGGGCAAACAAGGCGGTGGTTCTTACGGCTTTGAACACGGTCATATGCTGCTTTGGACTCAATGGGCTAACCCGGAAGACCGTCCTAACTTTGCCAAGAAAGATGAATACACTGCGCAATATGGCGAAGCCATGGCGAAGTGGATGATCGAACGTTCACGTAACCTGTGTATCTATCCAAACGTTTACTTCATGGATCAGTTCGGTTCACAAATCCGTGTCCTGCGCCCGATTTCTGTCGATAAAACTGAAGTGACGATCTACTGTATCGCACCTGTAGGCGAAGAGCCTGAAGCGCGTACCCGTCGTATCCGTCAGTATGAAGATTTCTTTAACGCTTCAGGTATGGCAACCCCAGACGATCTTGAAGAATTCCGTGCCTGTCAGGCAGGTTATGCCGGTATCGCGCTGGAATGGAACGACATGTGCCGTGGTTCTAAACACTGGATCCAAGGTCCGGATGATGCTGCCAATGAAATCGGTTTAAAACCAAAACTGTCTGGTATTAAAACTGAAGATGAAGGTCTATACCTGTCTCAGCACCAGTACTGGTTAGAATTGATCAAAAAAGGTATTGCGACTGAGAAAGAAATTGCAGCATCAACTGAAGGAGAAAACGCATGAGCGACATCACTTTAGAAAATATTGCTCAGTTCCTGTATCAAGAAGCCCGCTTTTTAGATGATGAACAATGGGATGACTGGTTAACTTGTTATGCCCCTACTGCGTCTTTCTGGATGCCAGCCTGGGATGATGATGACAAGCTGACCACAGATCCGCAGTCTGAAATCTCGTTGATTTATTATCCAGACCGTCAAGGTTTAGAAGATCGCGTGTTCCGTATCAAGACTGAACGTTCATCTGCAACCATGCCGGACACACGTACCTGCCATAACCTCAGCAATATTGAAATTGTTGAACGTGATGGCGACAAAGTGATTGTACGTTTTAACTGGAATACTTTGAGCTTCCGTTACAAAACAAGTTACAGCTACTTCGGTATGTCTCGTTATGAAATTGATTTCTCAGGCGATAAACCGCAGATTTTAAGCAAATATGTGGTACTGAAAAACGATTACATCAACCAGGTTATCGACATTTATCACCTCTAAGACTGTTTATACAGCCAGGTTATGCCTTTCGGTCAGATGGAAAATTGGCTGAAAGGCTCAGTTACAAAGATTTATATAGGATATTCAGCCATGTCAAACCACAATGTTGCACTTCAATTTGAAGATGGCGTTACACGTTTTATTTCTGTTTCAGATGGTGAAACACTGTCGGATGCAGCCTACTGTCAAAAGATTAATATTCCTTTGGACTGCCGTGATGGTGCTTGTGGAACGTGTCGTGCGTTTTGTGAATCAGGTTCTTATGACATGCCTGAAGAAACTTATATTGAAGATGCTTTAACGCCTGAAGAAGCCGCTGAAGGCTTTATTCTGGCTTGCCAATGTAAACCGACTTCAGATGCAGTGTTCCAGATTCAGGCCTCTTCAGAAGTTTGCAAAACTGAAATTCATGAATTCCAGGGTACGCTGGCTCGTGTCGAAAACCTGTCTGATTCGACTATTACTTTTGACATCCAGTTAGATGAAGGTCAACCGGACATTCACTTCCTTGCTGGTCAATATGTCAATGTCGGTATTCCGGGCACGACTGAAACCCGTTCATATTCATTCAGCTCAAAACCGAGTGACCGTTTGACCGGTTTCGTAGTACGTAACGTACCGAACGGCAAAATGAGTGAATTCTTAAGTAAAAATGCCAAAGCTGGCGACAAGATGACTTTTACCGGTCCATTTGGTAGCTTCTACCTGCGCCCTGTGACCCGCCCTGTCTTGATGCTAGCGGGTGGTACAGGTATTGCACCATTCATGTCGATGCTGCAAGTGCTGGAAGAAAAAGGTTCAGAACATCCAGTGCGTCTGGTATTTGGTGTAACCAATGACTTTGACCTGGTAGCGATTGAAAAACTGAACGAACTGCAAGACAAATTCCCGTGGTTCGAATACCGCACAGTGGTTGCTAACCCGGAATCTGCACATGAGCGTAAAGGCTATGTAACCGGTCATATCGAAAACGAATGGCTAAATGGCGGCGACGTAGACATCTACCTGTGTGGCCCTGTACCAATGGTTGAAGCGGTTCGCGGCTGGCTGGATGCTGAAGGCGTAAAACCTGCAAGCTTCCTGTTTGAAAAATTCTCTGCCAACTAATAGAGGGAATTTGTTCAATGTCTAATCGTCAAAGATTTGAAAATAAAGTCGTCATTGTGACCGGTGCCGCTCAAGGCATCGGTCGCGGTGTCGCGCTGCAAGTGGCGAGCGAAGGCGCCCAAGTCGTCATGGCTGACCTTTCCCCTTATGTAGAAGAAGTTCTGGCTGAAATTGAAGCGACTGGCGGTGATGCGATTACGGTCAAAGCCAATCTGGAAACGTTTGCCGGTGCTCAATCAGTCGTTGAAAAAGCGCTAGAAACCTATGGCCGTGTCGATGTCCTGATCAACAACGTCGGTGGCGCGATCTGGATGAAACCTTTCGAAGAATTTTCTGAAGAGGAAATTATCAAGGAAGTGAACCGTTCATTGTTCCCGACGCTGTGGTGCTGCCGTGCAGTTCTTCCGGAAATGATTAAAAATCAGAAAGGTACCATTGTAAACGTATCTTCTATTGCGACACGCGGCATTAACCGTGTGCCATATTCAGCGTCTAAAGGTGGCGTAAATGGCCTGACGGCTTCCCTTGCCTTTGAACATGCTAAAGACGGAATCCGTGTCAATGCAATCGCGACAGGTGGTACTGAAGCACCACCACGTAAAGTACCGCGCAATGCCAATCCACTGACTGAATCTGAAAAACAATGGATGCAGCAAGTGGTTGATCAGACCATTGACCGTACTTTCATGGGACGCTACGGTACGATTCAGGAGCAAGTGAATGCAATTGTATTCTTGGCTTCGGATGAATCATCTTATATGACAGGTACAGTAGTACCGGTCGGTGGTGGTGATCAGGGCTAATCCTGATCATCACGATTTTTAACAGGCTCATGGTTCGACGCAAGGAGGCACATCACCAATGAACACCCTGTTTCAGACATTAAAAAATGATTGGTCCATTTCAGCCACTGTTGCAGGATTTTTAGCAGTCCTGATCTCCTATTCGGGGCCACTGATCATTTTTTTCCAGGCGGCTCAGCAAGCCCAAGTTTCCCCGGACATGATGATTTCATGGATTTGGGGAATTTCTATTGGTGCTGCGCTCGCAGGTATCTTTTTATCAATTAAATACAAAATACCTGTCGTCACCGCCTGGTCTGCGCCCGGAACGGCTTTATTAGTCACGCTGTTTCCCGATATTTCACTCAATGAAGCGGTTGCTGCCTATATCACCTCTGCTGTGGTGATTTTTTTCATTGGGATCACCGGTTATTTCGACAAGTTACTGTCCTGGATTCCTCAGGAAGTGGCTGCCGGGATGATGGCAGGGATTTTACTGCAGTTTGGTTTAGGGCTGTTCACCGCGACCGATACCATGCCCTATATCGTCTTTGGCATGCTGGCGGTATTTTTGCTGGCCAAGCGTTTCAGTCCACGCTATGCCATGGTCTGGGTGCTGATTGCCGGTGTGGTTTTAAGCATGCTGCTGGGCAAGATTAACCCGGTCACGGCAGATTTCAGTCTGGCGATTCCGCAATTTATTGCACCGGAATGGACCTGGAGTTCAACCCTGAATCTGGCCCTCCCGCTCATTCTGGTCAGCCTGTCTGGCCAGTTTTTACCGGGAATGGCGATTATCAAACTCAGTGGTTATGACATGCCCGCTAAGCCAATCATAAGCGCAACCAGTATTGCCTCGCTTGCAGTGGCCTGTGTAGGTGGTATTACCATCGTATTGGCCTCGATCACAGCTGCATTGTGTTTAGGCAAAGACGCACACGAGCTGAAAGAAAAGCGTTATATCGCCGGCGTGGCCAATGGGCTTTTTTATATTTTAGGCGGCTTATTTGCCGGCAGCATTGTCATGCTGTTTAGCCTGATGCCCAAAGAGTTGATTGCGGCTTTGGCAGGACTGGCATTACTGGGTGCGATTGCTACCAACATTTCCGTGGCCATGGGCAAAGAATCACAACGTGATGCAGCACTGATTACCTTTTTAGCGACTGCTTCCGGCATGCATTTCTTGGGACTGAGTTCAGTCTTTTGGGGAATTTGCATTGGCTTAGTCGCACATTTTCTGCTGTCACAGAAAAACCGTAACGCAGTTCCGGTTACAGCATCAGATTCAAAACGAGTTTAAAGACATCCATCAGTTTAGGATATGTAAGGACCAGATTATGATAGATAAAAGTTCATTATCATTGAAAGAAGCACTCTCCCAGATCAAGGACGGTTCTACCATTATGATCGGTGGTTTCGGTACAGCGGGTCAGCCTGCTGAACTGATTGATGGTCTGATCGAATTGGGTATTAAAGACCTGATTATTGTTAACAACAATGCCGGTAATGGCGACTATGGTCTGGCGAAACTGCTTAAAGCGGGTGCTGTTCGTAAAATCATTTGCTCTTTCCCGCGTCAGTCTGATTCCTGGGTATTTGACGAGTTGTATCGTGCTGGAAAAATTGAACTGGAACTGGTACCACAAGGTAATCTGGCTTGCCGTATTCAGGCGGCTGGTATGGGTTTAGGTCCAATCTACACGCCTACCGGTTTTGGTACCTTGCTGGCTGAAGGCAAACCGACCATGAACTACGAAGGTAAAGACTACGTTTTAGAAAATCCGATTAAAGCTGACTTTGCCTTGATTAAAGCTTCTAAAGGCGATCGTTGGGGCAATCTGGTCTATCGAAAATCTGCGCGTAACTTCGGCCCGATTATGGCGATGGCAGCAGATGTGACCATTGCTCAGGTATCAGAAGTGGTTGAGCTGGGCGTACTCGATCCAGAGCACATCATCACCCCGGGAATTTTTGTTCAACACGTTGTTCAAGTTAAACCTGCACAATAATTGGCATCGGAGATAAATAATGAGCTATAGCAAACTGACCCGTGACCAGATCGCTGAACGTGTGGCACAAGACATTCCTGATGGTGCTTATGTGAACCTGGGTATCGGTTTACCGACCAAGATTTCCAGCTACCTGCCAAGCGATAAAGACGTCTTCCTGCATTCCGAAAATGGTCTGTTGGCGTTCGGTCCTCCTCCCGCTGAAGAAGACCGTGATCCTGAACTGATCAATGCTGGCAAAGAATTCGTGACCTTACTTGAAGGCGGTTGTTTCTTCCATCATGGTGATTCATTCGCGATGATGCGTGGCGGTCATTTAGACATCGCCGTATTAGGCGCGTTTCAGGTCGCTGAAAATGGTGATCTGGCCAACTGGCATACTGGTGCTCCAGATGCAATTCCAGCAGTCGGCGGTGCGATGGATCTGGCTGTGGGTGCCAAGAAAGTCTTTATTACCACAGATCATGTGACCAAAAAAGGTGAGCCAAAAATTGTGGCTGAACTGTCTTATCCGGCTACAGGCCTGAAATGTGTCGACCGTATCTATACCGACCTATGCGTGATTGATGTCACGCCTGAAGGGATGAAAGTGATTGAAAAAGTCGAAGGTCTGTCATTTGAAGAATTGCAGTCATTGACTGGTGCCAAACTGATTGATGGGACTCAATCAAATTAAGGGGAAGTCCCTCCTTTATTAAAGGAGGGACTTAGGGAGGATTTGAGGAATAAAACTACTTCATTAAATCCCTCCCAACCTCCCTTTAAAAAGGGAGGAGTTTTCTTCTTTTAAATATGTGAGCAAATACACAATGAAAAACGCATATATTATCGATGCCATCCGTACTCCATTCGGTCGTTATGCCGGTGGCCTCGCGCCTGTCCGTGCAGATGACTTAGGTGCGCTGCCAATTAAAGCGTTGATGGAGCGCAATCCAAGTGTGAACTGGGAACAGGTCGATGACGTGATCTATGGCTGTGCCAATCAGGCCGGTGAAGACAACCGTAACGTCGGTCGTATGTCTTCTCTGCTTGCAGGCTTACCTTATCAGGTGCCAGCGACGACCGTGAACCGCCTGTGTGGTTCATCGATGGATGCCATCGCAATGGCAGCACGTGCGATTAAAGCCGGTGAAGCGAATCTGATTATTGCTGGTGGTGTAGAAAGCATGTCACGCGCCCCATTCGTGATGGGCAAGTCAGAAACGGCGTATGGCCGTAGCCAAAAGATTGAAGACACCACCATGGGCTGGCGTTTCATCAACCCGAAACTGAAAGAAATGTACGGTGTGGAAACCATGCCGCAAACCGCTGAAAATCTGGCGGAGCAGTTCAACATCAACCGTGCAGACCAGGATCAGTTTGCCCTGACCAGCCAGCAACGTACCGCAGCAGCGCAGGCCAAAGGTTTCTATAAAAATGAAATCATTCCTGTGGTGATTCCGCAGCGTAAAGGCGAGCCGGTGGTTGTCGATACAGATGAACATCCACGTGCCTCTACCACTGCAGAAGCTCTGGCAAAACTGAAACCCGTGGTCAAAGCAGATGGTACGGTAACGGCTGGTAATGCTTCAGGGATTAACGATGGTGCAGCTGCCCTGTTGATCGCGTCTGATGAAGCAATTGCTCAACATGGCTTAAAACCACGTGCCAAAATTATTGGTTCAACCGTCGTTGGTGTTGAACCACGCATCATGGGCTTTGGTCCAGCACCTGCCATCAAGAAACTATTGGCGCAAACCGGTCTGACTTTAGAGCAGATGGATGTGATCGAGTTGAATGAAGCCTTTGCTGCTCAAGCGTTGGCATGTACCCGTGACTTGGGTATCGAAGACGGTTCAGAGAAAGTCAATCCAAACGGCGGTGCAATTGCCTTGGGTCATCCACTGGGTGCATCTGGCGCGCGTTTAGTGACAACTGCATTGAACCAGCTGGAACACACTGGTGGTAAATACGGTCTTTGTTCAATGTGTATTGGTGTTGGTCAAGGCATCGCTTTGATTATTGAACGCGTCTAACAACCTATTAAAAAGATAAACCTCCTCCCTTTTTTAAAGGGAGGTCGGGAGGGATTTCAATGCCAACTTTTACATCCAAAGATGCCCAGATCAATTACCAGACCTTTGGTGATGCAAAGAATCCGGCTCTGGTTTTTTCTAACTCATTGGGCACCAAATTCAGCATGTGGCAGCCACAAATTGAATTTTTCCAGCAGGACTATTTTGTCATCTGTTATGACACGCGTGGTCATGGGTCTTCCTCTGCACCACAAGGTCCATATAGCCTTGAACAGTTAGGTCAGGATGTGGTCAATTTGCTGGATCACCTGAACATCCAGAAGGCCGCTTTCTGTGGCATTTCTATGGGCGGTTTAACCGGTCAATGGTTAGCGGTTAACAAACCTGAACGTTTTAGCCACGTGATTATCTGCAATACGGCTGCCAAGATTGGTCAGGAACAAGCCTGGCTGGAACGTGCCGCGCTGGTGCGTGAACAAGGTCTGGCTCCGATTGCATCGACTGCAGCATCACGCTGGTTTACCGATCCCTTTGTCCAAAGCAACGCAGCGACAGTTGCAGAACTTTCAAACGACCTTGGAGCTGGCAGCCCGGAAGGTTATGCAAGTTGTTGCGAAGCTTTGGCTAAGGCGGATTTACGTGAACAGATCAAAACGATATCAGTGCCGGTACTGATTGTGGCCGGTCAGCAAGATCCAGTGACGACAGTTGCAGATGGACAAGCCATGCAAGCTGAAATTGCACAAAGCCAGTTGTTTGAAATCAATGCTTCGCACATTTCCAATATGGAACAACCAGAAGCCTTTAATCAGGCGGTTCAGAAATTTATTGCTGCTTAAACAATAAATGCAAAGAAAAAGCCACTGTTGATCAGTGGCTTTTTTATGCTTAGATTTAAAAAACTGGTTCTACATCAGGCCCAGATCACTAAAATCGCTGCAATCACTACTAAGCCCAGACCCCAATGCTCGGTACGTGCCAGTTTATCTTTAAAGAAATATGCAGAAATCAGCATACTAAATAGAATCTCAATTTGTCCCAAAGTTTTCACGACCGGCACACTCATCATGCTCATGGCAGTAAACCAGCCGAGTGATGCTATAAAACTGCACACACTCACTTTAAAAGTTAAGCCCAGACGTTGCCACATGGCTTGCAAGGTTTGGCGGCTAAACAGGCTGAGATAGATCAGCATACTGATACACTGAAAACCGATCACTGAGACTAGCACCCATGAAGCACGGTGTATGGTGGGTAGCATCGGTAATTCCAGACTTGCTTCACGCACCAGTAACGAAGTAATGGCGAAACTTAAACCACTGCCAATCCCAATCGCTAAAGTCTTGGTAGACAAGCCTGTCAGCTGACTACCTTTACTTAGCAGGAAAACTGCATAGCCCCCCATCAGCACACCCAGCCAGGCCAGCACAGACAAATGATCAGACAGGAAAATTACCCCGATAATAGCCGCCAGAATGGCTTCACTTTTTGCTAGCCCTACGCCAATTG
>NZ_JAMXXL010000052.1:0-11669 GCF_024129685.1 Acinetobacter lwoffii
TGCAAATGGCTGGGTTAGTCCCGAAGCTTTTGAAAAAGAATATTTGAAAAATTTAGAGGGAACCGCTGTCTAATTATTTGGCTAGGATCATGTCTTGGAGAAGGTTTAAAGTTTATTTTACCTTGCCCATGAGCATCACCCACTTTATTTCTCAATGATCCTAAACCTTCAATGATGGAACTACATCCTCCGAGAATTTGTTTGAAAGTCTGCTCCGTATGTTGAGATGGAGCAAGGTTTAATTCTTTACTCACCAATCTATACAGTTGATTTATATCTGGAGCATTGCCATAACCGACTTCGTATTCATCAAGAATATATTTGCAGGTCGACTCTAAAAGTGTTCGAGCTAATGTAATCGCACCTTCGGGATCTGTACTTCTTCGCTCTAATGCTTTCTGCCATATTTGATGTATATAATCCGAGCTTAATTCAGCAATCTTCAACTGTACTACCTGATCCAATAGAGGAACATCTAGACTTTCTAATACATTAAAGAATTCTTTAAATTCCGAATAAATATAATTTTCACGTTCAGCGTAAGATTCAAAATCCCACTTAATCCTAGCTTCAAATTCATCTAATGTGCGTGTGTCTTTAATAAAAAATGGAATATATTCATAAAAGTTTTTAAATGTCAGTAACTCTTGTCTAAGCTGCATAAATGCCTCTGAAGAACCTTTTTCATAAGTATCAGTAGCTCTAGCTATTAGCAATTCTTGTAAAAGTAAAACTTTTTCAATTAAATCGGACATTTGAGGACTCTTTATTCATTTTTTAATCTTTTTCAATTCTATATCTAATCACCTATAAATCTATAATTTGCTTATTAAAAAAGCCCCTTTCGGGGCTTTTTTAATTCTTGATTATATCAATTAGCCAATAAATTTACGTGCATTACGGAACATACGTAACCAAGCACCGTCTTGATCCCAGTCTTCTGGTTTCCAGGAATGCTGGAGCGCGCGGAAGTTACGTTCAGGGTGCGGCATCATAATCGTTGCACGGCCATCCTGAGAGGTTACACCGGTAATACCTTCCGGTGAACCATTCGGGTTCAACGGATATTGTTCAGTTGCATTGCCATGGCTGTCGACATAACGTAGAACCACCTGATTCGATGCATTCAGTGCAGCAAAGTTTTCCGCCGTTGCAACTGCACGACCTTCACCATGCGCCACAGCGATCGGCAGAATCGAACCTTGCATGTCTTGTAACAATACTGAATTCGATTTTTCCACACGAACGTTCACTGCTCGCGCTTCAAATACTTCAGACGTATTGCGATGGAAACGTGGCCAAGCATCCGCACCCGGAATTAATGGAGCCAATTGAGACAACATTTGACAACCATTACAGATACCGAGCGAGAAGGTTTCTTGACGGTTGAAGAATTTCTCAAACTGGTCACGCAATTTAGCATTGAACAATACGGATTTCGCCCAGCCCCCACCAGCGCCCATCACGTCACCATACGAGAAGCCACCACACGTTACCAAACCTTCGAAATCATCCAGGCTGATACGACCTGCCAGCAAGTCACTCATGTGGACGTCAACGGTATTGAAACCGACTTTGTCGAAAGCTGCCGCCATTTCAATATGACCATTCACACCCTGCTCACGCAGAATTGCCATATTTGGACGACGCAAGTTAATGAAAGGTGCTTCAATCGCTTCGTTCAAGTCGAATGTTGGTTGGGCGATAATACCTTTGTGCGCTTTATCAGTAATTAAGGCAAATTCCTGATCTGCAGTTTGTACGTTGTCACGTAGGCGCTGGATTTCATGAGAAACTTCAGTCCATGCCACTTGCAGGTCAGCACGTTCAAGTACCAGACCATTGATAGACAATTGGTCCATATTGTTTACACTACCAACCACTGCAATTGCATCTTTAAGCGTAGATGCTGCAACTTCAGCTTGTAATGCTTCCCAATCTGCTTTGGCAATTTGTAGAACTGCACCAATCTCTTCAGCAAATAGGCTTGCAGTTGATTGATCTTCTAGAGCAACACCCAGACGTGATGCGAACATCATTTCTGCAACAGTCGCCAATAAACCACCATCACCGATGTCATGATACGCCTTGATCAAACCACGGTTGTTCCAGTCTTGAACCAATGCGAAGAATGCTTTGAAGTCATCGAAGCTATCCACATCAGGAGTAACTGAACCAATTGCTTTGTATACCTGCGCCAGAATCGAACCGCCTAAACGGAACTGACCTTTAGACAGATCAATACGAACCAATATAGATTCAATATCTTTCAGTTCAGGAGTCAATGTTTGACGCACATCAGTCACTGGCGCAAATGCAGTGATCACGCCCGACATTGGAGAAGTCACAGACTTGTCTTCACCTTCATCATTCCAGGTGGTACGCATAGACAATGAGTCTTTACCGACTGGAATCGCGATACCCAGTGCAGGACACATTTCCATACCGATGGCTTTCACGCCTTCGAACAATGCCTGATCTTCGCCCGGTTGACCCGCAGCAGCCATCCAGTTTGCAGACAATTTGATGTCGCTGATTTTTTCAATCTTCGCAGACATGATGTTCGAGATCGATTCAGCCACCGATAAACGTGCAGAAGCAGCAGGATTTAACAAGGCTACTGGAGGACGCTCACCCATTGCCATCGCTTCACCAGTGTAACCGACAAGACTTGTAGTTGTCACAGCAGCATCCGCGACAGGAACCTGCCAGCGACCTACCATCTGGTCACGCGCGACCATACCGGTAATCGAACGGTCACCAATACTGATCAGGAATGATTTAGAAGCCACTGTCGGGTTTTTCAGAACGCGATAAATCGCATCTTTTAAATCCGTAACTTTAGCCGCGTCAAAATCATCGCCTTTACGTTCAATCGTTTCATAGGAACGGCTCATACGCGGAGTACCGCCAAGCATCACCTGCATTGGCATATCCACCGGTTTGTTGCCGAACAATGGATCTTCAACGGTTAAGTGACGTGCTTCAGTCGCCTCACCCAGTACTGCAAACGGACAACGTTCACGCGCACAGATTGACTCAAATAATTCTAAAGAAGATGGACGAATCGCCAATACATAACGTTCTTGCGCTTCGTTTGACCAGATCTCCATTGGCGACATGCCAGGTTCTAAAGATGGAATCTTACGAAGATCCAGCACTGCACCTAACTCGTGATCATTCACCAGTTCAGGCATGGCATTTGATACACCACCCGCACCCACGTCATGTATCGACACGATTGGGTTGTGGTCTTCCATGCGCCAGCAAGTATCGATCACTTCTTGGCAACGGCGTTCCATTTCCGGGTTTTCACGTTGTACCGAAGCAAAATCAAGGTTCTCGCCCAATTTACCGCTATCTACAGAAGATGCAGCACCACCGCCAAGACCGATCAGCATGGCTGGACCACCGAGTACGATCAGCAAATCGCCCGGTAAGATCGGATCTTTTTCAACGTGATCTGGACGGATATTTCCGTAACCACCAGCGATCATGATTGGCTTATGGAAACCTTTAACATCGCCATTCACGTTTTGTTCAAAGGTACGGAAGTAACCGTTTAAAGCTGGACGACCAAATTCGTTGTTAAACGCAGCACCACCAAGCGGGCCTTCAATCATGATTTGTAACGGCGATGCCATACGCGATGGTTTGCCGTAGTTTTCTTCCCAAGGCTGTTCAAAGCCCGGAATATTCAGGTTAGATACCGTGAAGCCGGTTAAACCTGCTTTAGGCTTACCACCACGACCGGTCGCACCTTCGTCACGGATTTCACCGCCTGAACCTGTCGCTGCACCGGCAAATGGTGCAATTGCTGTTGGGTGGTTGTGGGTTTCCACTTTCATCAGGATGTGAGCAGCTTGGCTCTTGTATTTATAAACCTGATGCCCGTTATCTTCTTGAGTTGGATAAAAACGCTGGGTATCCGAACCGACAATCACCGAAGCATTGTCTTTATAAGCCGACAATACATCTGTTGGTGATTCTTTATAGGTGTTCTTGATCATCTGGAACAATGATAATGGCTGAACTTCACCATCAATGGTCCATTCCGAACCAAAAATTTTATGACGGCAATGCTCAGAGTTGGCTTGCGCAAACATCATCAGTTCGATGTCATTCGGATTACGACCTAGCTTGATGAAAGCCTCAGTCAGGTAATCAATTTCGTCCATTGATAATGCAAAACCAAACTCGTTGTTGGCTTTTACCAGTGCTTCTTTACCTTCACCCAGAATATCAATCGAGTTCAATGGTTTTGGCGCAGTTTCCACAAATAATACCGCAGCATCTTCAATCGCATTGAATACGCTTTCAGTCATACGGTCGTGAAGTACTTGCAATGCTTCTTTAGAGAGCTTTTTTACGCCCTTCAAAGTAAATAAAATGCCGCGTTCAAGTCGATGAACCGGCGTATTACAGTTTTTGAAAATGTCCGTCGCTTTAGAGGACCAAGGAGAGATGGTTCCGACGCGCGGTGTGACTAAAATCTGGATTTCATCACTTGCAGCCTGGTGCAATTCAAAAAATTGACCATCGTTGAGAAGCTGTAAAGCTGATTGCTGTTGTTGCTCGCTGAGCGCTTGGTCAAAGAGGTAGACCCATTGACTTTCAATTGATTGAACAGAACTAATTGACGTCAAACGCGATAATAGTTGAGTTTTCTTAAAAGAAGAATGTGCGGGTGCACCGGCAACGATAAACATGCTGATTTTGGCTCCACGGGATGGTCTGAACAACCATGCCACAATGTGACTTGAGAGAGCGCATATTCTACTGTGAAATAAGGAAATCGGCTAGATGCCAAAGCAGAAAACTACGCCTGAAATATCTTGGACTTTTAAAATATTTTGTTTATTTTCAGGCAAGAAAATTGAATGTAGTCGCACAGGTTATCACATTTTTTAAAAGAAAAATCAAAACCGGTTCAGAATAATTTTCTATATAAAAATTGTATTATTTTTCAACAAGAATCAGTGCAAAATCAAATTCAGGTTTTATTGTCATGATCTGTCAAAGCTCCGATTTAGGCCAAAATGAAATACTTGATTACAAGATTTCATAAAGTCGTATTTTTGCAGACTGTTTTTAATTATTTTGATTGACTCTTAACTTTGACTTTTAAGATTAGAAAACTGGTTAAAGGTCTTCTGCCGTTTTCTGTACTACAAGGAACAGTTCTCCGCTCATCTCCGCCATTCCAGCACCAGAAGCAGATTACTCCCCATAGAAACGAATAATTAATACTGAGCGGTATTTTAATCTGACATCATATGCGGGGGGAAACCGAACATCTATTCTCATCTTCTAAAAGAATAAAAATAAAATTCCTTATTTAATCCCTTTATTTTTTCATATTTGATATTTATTTTCTTAGATCATAATTAAGCGAAATTTACTCATCTAAAAGACCAAAAATGATATCGACAAAATTACCCCACCATATCCAATATTTTGAAATTTCATCACTTATTCATGAGCTCTATTATGCGCAAAAAGCAGAATATAAATAGCAAAACACCACTCGTATTTATGAGAAAATTTACCATGAATTATGAGGCTTATATAAAAAAATAATGAAGAAATGATTAATAATAAAATTTTGTTACCTTTTTTATTTAATCCGTATTCTCAGGTTTTATTTAACTCGAAAAGTTTAAAATAAATATTTGTAATTGATGAAAAAATATAGAAAATTTTCTTTTTTATTCAACTAACAGAATAACAGGCCCACACGTCTATATCAGCTAAGAATCTTACCAAATAGACACTTCATCAGTAAATTTGATGATTTTATGTTAAGCTCTAGCCGAATTGCTGAGGAATTGTCCAAATTCTGGGCCTGGCAATAGTTTTTCCTTTCTGCTGTAGAGATGAATATAAATTCTATATTCGGACACTAATTTTTTGATGTTCTATAGCTTCACTGCTCTGTCTATTTTAGAGCCTTAATCTGTCACCAATGATTTAATTTTCAAAAACAAAAGGTGACCCGCTTAAGGAGTATGTATGTTTCAATTCACTAGTACAGCAACTGTACTATTGATGGTGCTTTTCTATGGCATCACCTTTTTACTATCGTTACGTATCAAACAGAAAAATGAAAATGTCGATGGCTACATGGTCTCGAATGGCTCCATCGGATTTGGAATGTCTGCGGCCAGTATGACCGCCACCTGGATCTGGGCCGCATCATTTTATGCAGCGGCTTCATCCGGATATACATACGGCGTTTCCGGTGCCCTACACTATGGTTTGTGGGGTGCGCTGATGATTTTATTTATCTATCCCTTTGGTAAGCGCTTTCGTGAACTGGCGCCTAATGCACACACTTTGGCAGAAATCATGCATGCCCGGCATGGCAATCAAAGCCAGATGATTCTGGCGGGTTCCAATATTGTGGGTAGCGTGATCAGTCTGATGGTGAACTTTACCGCTGCCGGGGCACTGGTTGAAATTTTATCTCCTTTAAGCTTTATCCATGGTGTGCTGATTACCGGTATCGGTGTACTGTCCTATACCCTCTGGTCGGGCTTCCGCTCCTCAGTCTTTACCGATTTTGGTCAGCTGGTGGCGATGATTGTCGCGGCTGTGATCATTATTCCAACCTTATTCTTTACCTTAGGTGGGCCATCCCTGTTTCAAAGCGGGATTCATCACCTGCAACCGGAACAGCTGGATTTTTTCTCTAAAACGGCCTTTCTGGAACAAGGCGCACCGTTTTTTGTTGCCGTATTGGCCTACGCGATTGGTAATCAGACCATTGCCCAGCGCCTGTTTGCAGTCCGTGAAGATCTGATTAAGCCAAGCTTTATTACTGCAACGATTGGTTATGCTGCAATTGTTATTGGTCTAGGCATGCTTGGATTATTGGCGTTATTTGCAGGTATTCAACCTATTGATGGCAACCTGAATAACCTGATTCCGCAAATGGCAGCGACTTATCTTTCGCCATTTATGGTCGCGCTGTTATTCATCATGGTGATTGGAGCCCTGTCTTCTACCGCTGACTCGGATCTGTCTGCCCTGTCTGCGATTGTCATGACGGACATTTATGGCAAACAGATTGCGAAAAACCGTCCTGATCCAAAGAAAATGCTATTTATTGGCCGTATGACCATGATCGTTGCCACCATGCTTGGAATTGTGATTGCCACCTTGAAGTTTGACATTTTATCGATGCTGATTTTTGTGGGTGCACTTTGGGGCTCTATTGTGTTCCCGGTGATTGTCAGCCTGTATTGGGACAAGGTGAATGCCCGGGCCTTTAACTGGTCAGTGGGCCTCGCATTTTTCAGCTTTCTGATAGTACGTTTTGAATGGCTTCCGATTCAGGGATTGATCGCACTTGGCTTTGAACTCGTTGCGACCCTGGGGATTGGTGTGGTGCTGGGTCTGATGACCTTTGGTTTCTTCGGCAAGAAAGTGGGTCTGGTCGTTGGCATATTGGCCAGTATTGGCTTCATGCCATGGACCATCGGCTTCTTGCGTGAATACGGCACCTTGTTAAGCTCACTAACAGCTTATGGCAGTAGTGCGCTGGTATGTACTGTGTTGACGCTGGTCTACAGTAAAGAACGATTTGATTTTAAACAAATCAATAAGATGGTGATTGAATTTCACCAGCTATCTGAGAAAAGTAAATAAGGAGATTTCAGATGACAAGTCAATTATTGACCCTATATGTACTTTTTTGGCCATTGGTGGCAAGCCTGGTCTTGTTCACGATTTGCCTGAATGTCTATAAAGACACACAACAGGCCAAGAAAAATGGCGAAGAGCTAATTTGATTCTTCATCCTAAACAAAAAGCAGGCCATTGAGTCTGCTTTTTTATTGTTCATTTGATGATTTCGATTTTTAATCTCAGTCTTTTCCAGCTGACTAAAATAACAATAGGGAGCATGACAATTCATGTCGCACTGCCCTAGTGCAGGAGCTAGTTTTTTGGCATGATGCAAATAGTGGATCACTGAATAATGATAAATGACTCAAATGCGTTGGTTAGAACTGCTTTCGACAGTTCGGATTGGTAGTAAAAAGCAGAGCACTGAACTGGCACGAAGCCCGTTTCATAAAGATTATGACCGTATTATTTTTTCGCAAAGCTTCCGGCAGTTAAACCGCAAAACCCAAGTCCATCCATTGACCCAGCATGATGGCATTCATACCCGTTTAACCCACTCACTGGAAGTCTCCTGTATTGGCCGTTCACTCGGTATGCTGGCTGCAGAGAAAATCAAAGATAATTTACCTGCCTGGATTTCTCCGGCTGATGTTGGTGCCATCATTCAGGCCGCCTGTCTGGCACATGATATTGGTAATCCGCCTTTTGGCCATGCCGGCGAATATGCCATTCGGGAATGGTTTGACGATGCATCACATACCGACTTCTTAAAAAACCTGAGTCCCGAACAGGAAGCGGATGTCCGTCAGTTTGAAGGTAATGCCCAGGGCCTGCGTCTGCTGACCAAGATTGATTATCATCCTAATGATGGCGGTATGCGTCTGACCTATGCCACTCTGGGCGCTTATCTCAAATATCCGTGGCTCTCGCAAACCATTGACCCGACCGGCAACACCCCTGCCAGCCGTCGTCCGAAATTCGGCTGCTACCAGTCTGAAAAAGAGGTTTTGCAGGAAATTGCTGAACATTTGGGCCTGATCCAGCTAGGTGACTATCATTATTGCCGTCATCCGCTGACCTATCTTTTAGAAGCTGCGGATGATATCTGCTATGCACTGATTGACCTGGAAGATGGCATCAGCCTGAATATGCTCAGCTATGCGGAAGTTGAACCAGTCTTTCTGAACTTGCTGGGTGAATATGGTACGCCTGAAGAAATCAATATGCCTTATACCACCTGGCAACAAAAAATTGCCGCGCTGCGTGGCCGGGTAATGAAACGTCTGGTAGAAGAAGTTACTACAGCATTTGCACGACATCAGCAGGAAATTCTGATGGGCCAATTACAAGGCTCATTGCTGGGTTATTGTAGTGCTGATATTGAAATGGGTATTAACCGGGCCAAAGAACTGGCGCGAGACAAAATCTTTGAACATCCGCAAAAAGCAGGTCTGGAAATTATCGCACATCAAAGTTTGCAGACGATTCTGGATGCCTTTATTCCATTGAGCACGCCACAGAAGACATTGAGTTTTAAGGAACAACGATTAATGGCTATTTTAAAACGCTCAGGTGCATATTTCGCAGATGATCACTATGCCAATATCATGCAGGTGCTGGATATTGTCTCCAAGTTTTCTGATCATCAGGCCTATAATCTGGCGCAGGAACTGCATGGCAATAAAGCCGGGTTACTCTAATGTGAACGAGCGCCTGATGATAATCTCAGCAAAATCACTGCTTTTGAATGATAGAGTTTTGCCTTTATCGAAAATGCTGACTACTATGCCTGTATTAAATTTGAGTATATAAAAAATGATTGGATGCCTGATTGGGGAAGTGCTGGCACTTGAAGCGCCTACTGTTTTATTAAATGTAAACGGCGTAGGTTATGAGATTGACACTCCTTTAACCACTTTCTGTCAGTTGCAAAAAGGCCAGAACATTACCCTGTGGACCCATCTGGCTGTTCGTGAAGATGCCCAGTTACTTTATGGCTTTATCAATGCGCAGGAAAAAACCATTTTCCGTACCTTATTAAAGGTGAACGGCGTTGGTCCGAAAATGGCGCTTGGTATCCTTTCCACTTTAAGTGTGGAAATGCTGATCCACACCGTTGAACATGAAGATATCAATACTCTGGTCAAGGTTCCGGGGGTGGGTAAAAAGACTGCAGAACGCCTGATGATTGAATTACGTGACCGCTTTAAAGCCATGGCTTCAGGTGCTGTGCCAAGTAATTCAACTGCACCACAGATTCAGTTTATGGGCAATTCAGCCGTGGCTGAAGCGGAAGCTGCATTACAGTCCTTGGGCTATAAGCCTGCTGAAGCACAAAAACTGGTGAATGCCGCCAAAGGCGAATTTACAGAAGCCAGCGATATTATCCGCGCTGCATTAAAGTCGATGAATAGATAAATCGTAGTCCACCATCAACCCAAATTTGATAAATGTATGGCGACAAGGATGTCGCCCGTTGAACTGGGGTGTAGGACACACCCTCAGTTCAACAAAAGATTTTTGTTACTTTTGATCTTTCAAAAGTAAAACAACGCCTACACAATGGCAACTAAACACAAATCATTATTTGAGGCTGTTTCCGCAGCATCAAACAGCTTCAATAAAGAGATTAAGTTAATAGATATGCAAGACCGTCTCATCAGTGGTTCTGAAAAACCCGAAGATCATTTCGATCGCGCCATCCGCCCAACTTCCCTCGATGACTACATCGGTCAACCGGTGGTTCGTGAGCAGATGGAAATTTTCATTGGTGCAGCCCGCGGCCGTGAAGAAGCCCTCGATCACACCTTGATTTTTGGTCCGCCAGGTCTGGGTAAAACAACGTTGGCCAATATTATTGCCCGAGAAATGGGTGGCAATCTTAAGTCAACTTCTGGTCCGGTTCTGGAACGTGCCGGCGACTTAGCCGCGATGCTAACCAATCTGGAAGAAGGTGATGTCCTGTTTATTGACGAGATTCACCGTCTTTCACCCGTGATTGAAGAAATCCTGTATCCGGCAATGGAAGATTATCAGCTCGACATCATGATTGGTGAAGGCCCTGCTGCTCGCTCGATTAAACTGGATTTACCGCCATTTACCTTGGTAGCTGCAACTACACGTGCCGGTCTACTCACCTCTCCGCTGCGTGACCGTTTCGGAATCGTACAGCGTTTAGAGTTTTATTCGGTTGAAGATTTAACCCACATTGTCAAGCGTTCAGCCAATTTGATGGATGTACCTATGACGGGAGATGGCGCAAAAGAAATTGCCCGTCGCTCACGAGGCACACCACGTATTGCCAACCGTTTATTGCGCCGTGTCCGTGATTACGCTCAGGTCAAAGGGACTGGTGAAATCAATCAGGATATGGCCCAACGTGCTTTGGACATGCTCAAAGTCGATAAAGATGGTTTAGATACCCTCGACCGCCGTTACCTGTCGATGTTACTTGAGCGTTTTGATGGCGGCCCTGCCGGTGTTGAGGCACTCGCAGCAGCTATGGCGGAAGACTCAGGCACGTTGGAGGATGTCATTGAGCCTTACCTGATTCAGCAAGGTTATGTGATGCGTACTGCGCGTGGTCGTATTGCCACCAATATGGCGTATTTGCAGTTTGGGATGACACCACCTGAACCGAAAGAGAAGTGATTTCAAGAAGCAGCTTAGGCTGCTTCTTCATTTAGCATATTAATTAAAAATATGTTTAAACTTGCATTAATATATCCCAACTTATATTCAAGTTCTTCTAGTTGGTCAGTACAATCCTTATCTCCCAAAATACAGCTAATTAACTGCGTTGCCATATCTAATAAGTCAAATAACTCCTTTCTAACTTGTTCATCTAGCACCTCACCTGGTCTGATATATGAAAGCACCTTGGTTATACTATTTTCAAACTGATGGTAATTCAGCTTTAAACTTTCATTATCTAAACTGGCTATGTTTTTATTAGATCTCTTGCGAAAGTTAATTTAAGAGCGTCCAGTTCACCATTCCAGCAATTAAATTCATTCTTAGACCAAATCGTTTCCGTCTAT
>NZ_JAMXXL010000053.1:0-11186 GCF_024129685.1 Acinetobacter lwoffii
ATAGATGGATTGTTAATATATCGAAGTGGTAACTTTTTCTAGTCGAAGTGGTAACTTTTTCTAGTCGAAGTGGTAACTTTTTCTAGTCGAAGTGGTAACTTTTTCTAGTCGAATGTCCTCTGTATAGCTTGCTAGGCTTGCATTTCAGCCTGTCTAAAAGCATTTAAAAGCATTAAAAATAATTAAAAGCCCAATCACTATCAAAAGCAGGGTATGAAAACTGCCCTATGTACTCGCTTCGCTCGTACTCTAGTGCAAGTCGGACAAGCCGACTTGCTTGGGGGCAGTTTTAGCAAAAATAGTTCTAGACAAAAAAAGCAAAAGCAAAAGCGACTATGATTTCGCTACGCTCAGAAGCTTTATGCTCGCTTCGCTCGTCTAGACACAAAGGCCAGTGAAAAAAATAAAAATTTTCTAGATGCAAAATATTTTAAAAACGGTTTTTCAGAGGGTCGAGGCGCAAATTTTCTTTGTGTCAGCTCGTAGACACTCGCTTAAATATTTTTTTTGAAAAATATACTGTGTCCAAAGACTGAAACAATGGTGACACAGTAGATAGACACAGTAGTCAGACACACTTGATTGACTTGAGTTTGTGACTTAAACGGTAACGCCACCGCTACGCTACCCTCTAAAACCTGCGCTATCGCTGGGTTTTAGCCCGAAAGGGTTCGGGACGGGTTGGCTAGATCGCTAGGGCGATCTTACCTACACCGAAGCCCCCGTCTGCGCGCCTGCGGCGCACGACCACCCCCTTTCTGACAAGTGGGGAGCTTCTTCGCTACGCAAAGAACTCCCCGACTTGCTTCACCGAAAGAGGGTGGTCGTGCGCTTCGCTTCGACGGGGGTGGCGTTGCCCCCACTGCGGAGTAAGATCTCGGCTCGCTTCGCTTGCTCGACGCTTACTCCTTGCGGCTCCCCCACGGCCTCTCTCGCTGGGGCTTCGAGGCTGCTTCGCTTTCGCTCGCACTCCTTCGGAGCTTGCGACCGCTTGGGGCGGTCGGTCACGGCATCAACTGGCTTCACCTAAAAAATGGCATTTACATCCGCTTAAAAACTCATATTATTTTCGGTCAATGTTTTAATTCATTGAAAAATAACAATATTTTTATTGAAATGATTTTTTTTTGATCATAGACTGTGTCCATACACTGTGCCAAATATATGAGACCTATATGAAATGGCTCTTACTTGCTGTCTTTGTCCTTATCTTGCTTTTCATCCCTGAGATATCTCAGGCTCTAGAAGTCTTTTTCTCACATCCTTTCCGCTTTGCCCTAGCGCTGATCTTAGGGATGATCTTTTACGGGTGGATGACTTTCAAAAAAGAGGGCGAAGAGCTTCCAGGCTTTCTGAAACTTCTTTTTTTCGGGACAAATGGCCTTTTTTTTATCGCTTGGGGCGTAGCTTTTTTCTTTGGTAAAGCAGGATGGTCTGACGCCCTTGCTCATGGCGGGTTTTTGGTGCTTGGGATGCTTGTAATAGCTTTGCTTGAGCGTCTTTATGTACCTTTTACAGAAAAATTTCTGTTTTTCTTCACTAAAAAAGCAGGGACAGAAAGGGATCACTTGACGGATGTACGAGAAGTCGCAAAGGAAGCTGAAAAAAAGCAAAGTGCACCATCTTTTAACCCTGAAAATTTTTATAAAGCGGGCAGTTTCTTTCTCGGTCTCGATGAGAAAGGCGAGCCGATCTACTGGGAAGGTGACCTGCCTCACTGCCAAATAGTCGGGACTTCGGGCGCAGGGAAAGGTCGAGCCATCGGGACGATCGTCGCTCAGTGTGCTTTGGCAGGTCAGCCTTGCTTTATCTTTGATCCGAAAGACGACGAATATGGGGCAGCCCAAGCCAAAAAAGCGGCCGATGATGCGGGGTTGCCTTACTACTACATCGACTTACGGAAAAAAAAGCCACAATTTTCGATCTTCGAAGGGTGTGATCAAGATCAGCTTGAGGAGCTTTTAGTTGCGGGGTTTGAGCTTGGAGAGAAAGGAGAAGCCTCCGACTACTACAAGCTAGCAGACCGAGATATGGCGTGGAGCATTTCTGAACTTTTTGAGGTAGGAGATACACCTCAAAGCATCTTTAAAGCCCATAGCAAAATGATGGATAAAGCTGAAGGATTTAAAGCAAAATTTTCAGAGCTAGCCCGTACTCCATCGATCAACGCAAAACTGGGACTTTCCCTTTTGAGCGTCGTACAAAAAGCGGGGGTTGTTTACATCGTCGGATCGATGAGAAATTCCCGCATCATCCGCATCCAAAAGATACTTTTAGTCTGGCTTATACAGCAAACAGAAATTCGTGATCGTATAGAAAGTACGCCTAAAAAGATCCTCGTCGTTTTGGATGAGCTTAAGTATCACATCTCAAAGACTGCGCTCGAAGCTTTGGGTGCTGCACGTGATAAAGGGCTTCATGTACTTATGGCACATCAAAGCCTTGGTGATCTAAGAGACTGCCCAAGTGATCTAAAGCCTGAAACTGTCATCGATGCAGTCTTTGAAAATTCACCCCTTAAAATCGTCTACAGAGTCCAAAGTCCTGAGACTGCGGAGCTTTTTGCACGTAAATCGGGGAAAATTTTGGTGGATGTTGAGAGCCGACAGGTCGATAAGACGCTTGGCCTAGCGCAAAAGGTCAAAGAGCGCAGGATCAGCCAAGAGCAAAGCTACCTCTACGATGAAAACGAAATTTTATATCTGCCTAGAGGTGTGGGGGTCGTCTTTGGACAGGGACTTCCTCAAAAAGTATCTATCGCCCCGATTCAAGTCACAAAAAGCTATGAAGCCATCACAGTGAAAGACTTTGGAGAAGATGAAAGTGAAAAATTCGATACAAAAGAGCTAATTTTAGAGGGGGGATATTGATATGAGTCAGATCACTCGTAAGGATGAGAAAGAGATGATCATCCTGAATTTTTTGAGATGTGAAGGCTTTAGTACTAGGAAGCTTTTAGGGGAGCGTTTAGGTGTAACTCGAACAAGCATTTCTAGATCACTTCAGCGTCTGAAAACCCGCGGGCTTTTACTTGAGGTGAACAGATCTCACGAGGATGACCATAGAAGTCCTGCTCTTTGGGGCTTGACTCCTACTGGAGCTTTTGAGGCCACAGATGATGGTGAATACACGCACTTTGATCTCAATCGAGTCTCTGAGATCACTTTACAGCATGACCTTGACGTACAGCGTGCAAGGATTAAGGCGATCCATTTGGGATGGATCGAGTGGCTAGGAGGGCGTGAGCTTAGAAGAAAAGCAGTTACAGAGCGTTCTACTTGGCTTCAAGTACCAGATGCTTTCGGAGTATCCCCAAGAGGTCGAAAAGTGGCTCTTGAGATCGAAAGGAGAGTCAAGACACCTAAGCGATATGAGGGAATTTTTAGTCAGTATTGTCAGATGCTTGTCGATGGGACTGTCCAAGAAGTCGTATATATCTGTCCTGAAAGGATTTGCCCAAGAATTGAGCGTCTTTTTCTGAAGATCGAGACGATGTTTGTGGATGGAAAAATTCGCCCTATAAATGATTCTTTTAGAAAAAGATTCCACTTTGTGACTTATGAGGGATGGGGGGAATATGCAAAGAACTTTTGAAGAAAATCTATTTTTTAAGGTACACGCTTTTAGCCACTACTTTAGTAAAGCCTTAGGTGGCGTGGCTTTCAAAGATTTAGATCATACTTTTGATCTTGCTCTTTCTATCGCATCTATGGATGTAGAGCTTTTTAAAAGCTCTTTTGCCGACCTAAAAAAAGCGGACATGGGGACGGTACGGACTTTCATAGACTCCTTGGATGATCAAGCCATGACAGCCCTTTCTTTTATCATCAAGATGGCCGAGATCGAGCCATATCTAGTACACACAGAGGACTTATGACAACTTTCACACTCGCACCAGATTGCCCCAAAGAGCTTGTTTTTCAAGCTCTTTTGAGTGGAACATATGACTACACGCCGATCTATGTCAGTGCAAATTTTTCCAAAGAAGCGCTTTGGGAAAATGAGCAAAAAAATGAAGACTGGCCGAAGGACTACGTCCAAGGTGGGCATGGCACGGTTGAAGATGCTCGAAAGATGTTTTTTGACACACTGCATTTTTTTGATCGAGACAGCTTGCTAGAGGGAGCACAGCTTGGCGAAACTTGGGCTGTTGATTCTGGATATGTCTTAGAGGGCTAGCGGTACTTGCGCTGCTTCTATGGGAGCATTTTTTAAAGTGGGGTGGCGCAAGTGGCTCGACTTCCAGTGTAGGCTCAAGCCTACGCTGAAAGCATCGAGCTAAGATGTTATTCACCAATTAAAATGGTTTCTAACATAAGAATTTCGTATAAGAGATTTTATGTTAAATTACTAACTATAAATTCTATTTAAAACATATATTTATTTGTCTTTTTACATTAATGTCTTAAACTGGCAAAATGTAAAATCAACAACTTACATCAAATCTAATTGAATAAATCCACATTACAGTTCTAAACTCAATGGATTTTTCAGTTTAGAAAAATAGCGGTTTTTTACAATATAGTTGTAAACCTAGCCTTTCCAAATTGGTAAAACTTCTTCAAAGGAAACTAGATAGATGGTTTGGAAGATGAACTCGTTTCATTATGGTTGGTATTTTCACCGTTACCCAATCTTTTTGTTTCTGTAACTGCTTGAGATTTTATAAAAATTACAATACCTAAAACAATAATACCAACCACAAGAACTATTAATAGAATTTTATTCTTTTTCATAAGATTTTATAAAAACTGCCCAAATTTAAAATTGCAATCTTTTGCAGATGTGTATTGAGAAACAGCTCACCCATTATCTAGGGTTTCATAGTGTGTACCGGATACATTCTAAAATCTTTTATCACTTTTAGGATCAACAAACCCTGCTCTAACACGATACCCACTTGGGTTACTTGAATTATCTGTTCGTTGGTTGCCATTAGTAGCTTTTTGATCTGTTTTTGCATATAGATTTTTATGTACACCTGTTAAAGCATCATAAGAAATAGATTCGTTATACCAACCATATCCAAAACTTGGAATATATGCTTCTGTAAAATTTGACATTTTTTTTAATCTCTCTTTGTTTACAACTATATTGTTAAAGTTTAGGACTTTAATGTCCAGTTTACGTTTGTGTTGTCAAATCACATTATTTAATAGTTATGCCATAGTTTTTCTTATCATATTTAGCTACATAAGGAGCTACTTCGTGATTAATCTTTTTATCACTTTTATCTAGGTATGAAAGTTTTATCGAATCCTCATTATGATGCTCATAATTAATGGCGTATTTATATTCTGAATAAGGATAAAGAGTACCTAAACTATAAGTTTTTTGAGCGCTAATATAAGTTATTTTAAGGTCGGTAATTGGGTAATCAGTCTGATTTTTAATAGAAATATATCCAGTTTTTTCAAATGGCTGGCATCCTATAAGTAGAAATAATACAAGACAGTAAAATAGGCTATTCTTCATTTTGATAGTTCTGTTAAATTGGCCTTATGAGTTTATTAATAACGATAACTTGTGAGATATCACAGCTATTATCTACTTCTGTTATCCAGGAATAATTGTTTTTTTCTAAAGGGTAAGATTGTCCCCCTCCATACGCTGCTTTATCACCCAGAAAATAAGTATCTGAATCTACTTTTAAACTATGAGTTTTACTATCCCAATTTATAGTTTTCGTAGCAAAAATTGGCAGAACTTTAGAGCCATCAGTATGTTGTAGGTATAAACATTTGCCTTCCCTAATAAGCTTAGCTTCACCATAACTTGCATTATCTGCTCCACCTGTGTATTTGATGCGTGGAATACTTACATTTGAATCAATTTTTTCTGTAATTGGACTACAGGCTACAAGCGGACTGACTAAGAAAAATACAAATTTTTTCATATATTGAAACCTGTATGAGTATTTAATGCTAGGGTAATTAAAACAAACCATATCAGAATAATTTGGTCATGAATTGTATAAAAATTTATAAAAATAGGTAGGAGGAAAACATGAGCATGAAAATTCAGTTTTATATTTTAGGATTCAGTTTGTTTTTTCTAAATGGCTGTTTTTTCGATACTAATGAAATCAATAACAGCAACAATAAATCCAATATCGATCCATCAGTATCCGCTGAAAATACTAATATCAAACCTATGAAAAGCGACTATAAGCAATTTTTTATTTTAGCTAAAGATGTAAGGTTTGATCCAAATTTAGCTCAACTAGAAGCAATCTTTCAAGGAAATTTAACTCTTCATAATAATTGCTTATCTATCATAGTAAGAGGTGATAGAGAAACTATGCATACTCTAGTCATACCTAAACAATATGAGGTCTTTTTCGATAATTATAATAAGGTGATAGGTCTAAAAAATATTAAATCAAAAGAGCTTTATAGATTAGGTGAGTCTTTACAATTTTCAGGAATAGCTTTTGATGATGAAAAAATGAAGTTAGGTGAAAAGCTACCTGATTACTGTCCTCCAAGATTCGCTTTACCTGGAAGTATTGAAAAATTAAAAAAATAACTTATTCGTCATTTTAAATCTACAGGCTTAATATTACTTCATAAAGAACAAGGCTTAGTTCTCGTTCTTTATGGATGATTTTTCAAATCATTCAACATAGCATCACGCAGAATTTTGTTCATTCGTGTCTGATAGCCTTTACCTTGAGCCTTTAACCACTGCATAACATCGGCATCAATGCGAACAGTTGTCACTTGTTTAGTTGGCTTATAAAACGGATTTTGAACTGCATTTTTCCAAAAGCTTTCATCAAGTTCAGGAATATCCGAAAAGTCTATTTCACTGTCTGGGCGTTTAGCCAGGGCTTCGAGTCTTGCCTTTTGTTCTTCAGACAAAACAGGAGACTTATTCAAATCCATTTTGTAGGTAACGATTTTGCTCATATTGTTTCCTCTCTTTTTTCTCTGCCTGTCGTGCGGAAATAATACGGATATGATCAATCCCATTATGATCTTGTACAGTATGAGCCACTAATAAAACTGTTTGGCCGTGTACGAGACCTATCGCTTGCCAACGATATTCACCATTTTCAAAGCGATCCTGTTTGAAGACGGCATAAGCATCATAAAAAACCAATGTTGCATCTTCAAAAGCTACACCATGTTTTTTGAGGTTTGTATCTGCTTTATGCTCATCCCATGAAAACTCAATTTCCATAGTTGCATCGCTTTTTGTTAATATAAAAATGTTAATACAAAATTGTAAATTTTGCAAAGTTCTTCCATTTTTTATTGGCAAAAGCTTACAGAATCGAACATAAAAAAGCCGACTTGTTTCAAAATCGGCTTTTTGGGCATTTTTGGATTTTTCTTGTTTTATTAAATATTTGATATTTATATTAATATACAAGTGTACTTCGTATAACCGCCATTATGTTAAATGGAGGCTTTCACAGTTAAAATTTAGGTGGTGTTTCAAAAAGTATGCTGGCGTTAAACAAATCCGTTATTAAGGTAAAAGAAAGTCAAATCAAAGGCTTTAAAATGATTTTCGAGCTTTTTAGAAAAGTTGCAACTTCTCCTAAATCCACGCCTGATTCGATGACGAATTCTACAGTTGTTACCTTCAATACCGACGGTAAAAAACTTACCGATCACTTGCTTGCAACATTGAAATGCTGTGATAAAACTATCCCAGTGATCACTCGCAATTCCAGCATATTGAACCCCAAGCTTTTTAAGTCTAGCTTTAAGACGTTGAACCGTTGCTAAATCCCGCTTACCCCAAACATAAGCAACAACTTCTCCAGATTCTCGATGGTAGGCATAAATAAGCCATTGTTTATTTTTCTTATTCCCTACAAAAGTCCAAAGTTCATCGACTTCAAGACATTCGTAGTGGCTTTGTTTAGGCTGAATCTGATAGATCGATTCACTTAAGGTTCGTAATACCTTGCCAATGCTGATACGCTCGACTTCAGCAATATCTCTTACACCGCTTCCTCTGACCATTAAATGTAATATCTTGCCGGTAATACCTGAGTTACATCCTTGATAGCTTAATGCATGATCACCAATAAACTGACGTTTGCAATCTTTGCATTGATGGTTTTGTTTCCCATCTACTTTGATGCCATTTCTCTTTATATTGTTACTTAGACAGGTAGGACATTTGATTTGTAGCTTTATTTTCATACCTCTATTTTATCAAAAGCCATATTGTTTTTTTCAGCATACTTTTTGAAACACCACCAAAATTTAGTATTTAAGTATTCGATAAAGCCCTCAATTTTCTTAATCACGTATAAGCAGATATACAAAGGACTCAGATTATCTTGCTGAGCTTTCTGTACTCTATACTTCGCCCTTTCTAAGACAGCAATTACATAGTGTATAGAGCTTTTTAGAATTTTTTTAGAATCTTTTTTTGAATACAGATAACAATCAATTTTTTCAAAAGGCCCATCATTGACCAATATTTCCAATATAGTGTCGCTAATGGATTTACTTATTGATTGCTCCATATGTTCAAATTCATATGAATGTAGAGCTTGTGCTATAACTATTTGAAGATTCTTCATTATGATTATTTAATGTTAGCCAATTTTGATCCTAGCATTATTTCCTGAAAAGAAAAAGCGTATAAAACCTAAAGTAAACATTGAGTTATTTTTATTCTTCGTTATGGAAAGTTAAAAAAATGATTCTAGGGCCAGAGCTGACTTGGAATTTAATGGCGTTAAAGTACCTGCTGGTCATGTCCATGCAACATTAATGGCCGCTTTTGAATTTGCATATGCTCAAGTAATATCAACTGAAGATTATGTTGGCTAAAGCTTAAGATTTCCTAAAATTAACATAATACACCTTATACGAAATGCACTCATGAAATTGAATTAAATCAACATATTGAGATCCACTAAAAAGCCCAGTTTGAACAAACTGGGCTTTTTAGTGGATCATTCACGCAATATGCCGATTTATTCACCATATTTCGATTTTTTTCATTAGCCAGCGTAAACAGTATCCTCAGCCATTCGGCAGGAAAAAACGGCTCAATTACGGTTTTTTTAGTGCTATGTATAAATAATAAACATTGACCAAATTTACAGGGTTACAGTAACCTTTCTGTCATCGTCTTACAGCAAGTTACGGGGGTGTAACCTATGAAAAAAATGAGGGTGGGAGAGCTTGCAACAATTTACGGGATCAATCGGCAAAGTATCTATAAGCGTATAAAAAAAGGAGAACTATCTAAGTCTGCGGATGGCTTGATAGACTTTGCGGAAGCCTTACGTGTACTTGGTGAGCCTTCTGATAGGGGAGTGCCTGTAACGCATATACAGCAACAGGTTACAGAAAAAGAGACAGAGAGTTACACCTTACGGTTACAGGTAGAAATGCTTGAAAAACAGATAAAAAAGTTAGAAGAAAATGAAATCTTTTTAAAGGATCAAATCACGACTAAAGATCAAAGCATTCACCTTTTGCAAACTTTACTTTCTGCACCAAAGCCAGCAGATGTAAGTATCAAGAAAGAGAATACTGCCCAAGACCAACCAGAACTCCTTAGTGAGCCAAAAATCACAGAAACGTCAGAGGATGCAAGGGAAAAGCAAACGGACATGGAGTTAAAAAGACATAGAAAAGGACTTTTAGGACGTGTGTTAGGTGCAGTTTTTGATAGCTAATTTTTAACTTTTATATAAAATATAATAACTTATAAGAGGGTGAAGAATGAAAAAGATAATTTTATCAAGTTTGTGCTTTTTGACTTTTTCTGCACATGGTGCGATGACGGATGAAGCCCTTATGCGAGAGTGTACTCCTGCAGGTGAAACTGCTGTTCACGCTAGTCGAGCACGACAAGCAGGTGTTTCAAAAGAAGTTTTTTATGCTGACGCGAAGAAAAAGTACGGTACTGACTACACTTGGGTATATAGAGAAGGAGTCATCGATGTGGCTTTTAAAGCACCGATAAAAGCGACTCCTGAAGCAAAAGAGAAGATTACACGAGAAATTTTCGATCATGCTTTTGCTACATGCATCGAGTTCAATCGAGAGCTTGGTCGATAAAAAAAAACAGCCCTTAAAGGGCTGTTTTTTTTGGTGGTTGGAAGCCCACACTTATAAGAAGAGGGTGCAATTTTCGAAATTGAGCTTCATCTAGAAGCATATCAGCAAGTCTTCTTGTAAAGTCCTCTGTGGACTCACCTACTTTTGCATACTCGCTACCAACTTCATGTAGGCCTGAAAGCTTGTGAGCGAAAAGATGTCTCTGAGCGTCTGTAAGCTTTTCAAAGAGATCCTGTGTATCAGGATCACGGGCTTGGGGCTTCTTCTGTGTAGGCTTCATTTTCATGCGGAAATCGAATCCTGATACACGAACCCCCTTTTTTTTCTGCTCGTAGGATACTGTGATATCCGTGTGCTTGTTGATCTGTGACACAGCGACATCAAGGACAAATTTTTTAAAATTGCTCATCGTACGGTATTCAGTCGCGTCTAAGCCGATCTTGTCTCGAAAATCTTCCAAGTCAAAGCTTACCTTTCCGATGCTTTTCCATGCGATCAAAAGCTCGTATAAACGTATTGCATACTTACTTGTCAGGTGACTTATCTGCTCGATGTCGTAGCTCGTAAAGTGCTTTTCTAGGCGTGTGATCAACGGAGCGATGATAGGAGAAAAGCGGATATCTACGCTCGCTGTGCCGTCTTGATAGGCGATATCACTCACCCATCGGCTACGATGATGCTTTACACCCTTCTCATGCAAAGAAACAAAGGAAAAATAACGGAAAAAAAGCGTCTCGGACGCAGACTTTAGAGCTTTATATGCAGCCTGCCTTTCTCCACCAAAAGTCTCGATGTATTTTGAAGCGTGGACAGTGAGATGGCTGTCAGAAGTGATGCCTGTGCCAGTTTCTCTAGCTTCTGTGATGGCTAAGATGATAAGTCGTTGCTCGACAACATCCAGCTTAAAGCTGGCGTTAATAAGCGCGTTATCTTTTACTACAAGACTACCCATATTTTTACCTTTTAAAATTTGTTTTTTCATTACTAGGGCTTTGTTGTCTTGATAGCGTATAAGATATAATCAACTAGTCAGATTGTCAACCTACTTTAAGATAGATGGATTGTTAATATATCGAAGTGGTAACTTTTTCTAGTCGAAGTGGTAACTTTTTCTAGTCGAAGTGGTAACTTTTTCTAGTCGAA
>NZ_JAMXXL010000054.1:0-11176 GCF_024129685.1 Acinetobacter lwoffii
AAGAAAGTTAAATCCTGTGCTTGACTCTTGTGGTTAAAAACAGGACATTTTAAATGGTTTATCGCATAGACATTTTAATTGGTGAATAACAAACAAACAAACAAACATCTCTTACTCTTAACAGGTTAAAGCCAAAATGCCTTATCAAAATTCAAATATTATGTATGACTTCGGACCAATCGATGTAGAGGTCATAGAAAATTTTGAGCAAGATAAGAAAATTAATTTCCCTCTGAGTTATAAAAATCTGATGACTTGTCACAATGGGGTGCAATTTATTGAGAATAGTTTTGAATATTCTGATTCTAATAATGAGATTGGAGAATCTAGCATAGGATTTTGTTGCTTTGGAAAAGAGCTAGGCGGTGATCATATTGAAAACTGTCAAGATCAGGATATATATGGCCAGGATAGGATAGTCATTTTTGGACTAAATGGTTGTGGTGACTATATCGGATTTGACTACAGATCTGACGTTAATAATCCGAAAGTAGTTCTTATGTACCATGATCAGTATATTAAAGATCAACATGGACAACCCAAATTAAAATTAGTAGAAGTATCTGATAGTTTTGATAATTTTTTGAGTTTACTAAGATAGTTTGCATATTACTGAATAAGTCGGCCACCCATTCCTGTTCGTGGTCTACCAGTTATTCTATCCAAGTAGGCCACTTATAACTCACAATTCCTAACAGGCATACAGATTAAGGTGAACTAATATGAATAGTTGGGTTGTTAATATTATTATCATTACGATTTTATGGATAGTTTTATATGGATTATACAGAATTTTAGTAGTGTATTTCGCAAGAAAGAGAATGCGTAAAATGGCTGAACAGGAAGAACAACGTAGAGTTGAAATACGAGAAATCTTAAAAAACAAGCTGATTGTATTGAATCAGGTTGCGATTAAAATAGCAGCCGAAGAATTTATGCAGGCATTATTAGATTGGAAATCTGAGAGAACCATTCGGGAAACTATAGCACCCTATAGACCTGAATGGGGTGAGCAAGAAATTCTGAACTGTATTGAACGGAGTGAAAGTCTTATTAATCCAATAATAAAAGTATATCAACCTGTTTATGATGTCGCAATTCAGAAAAAAATCGATCAACCATTTGATTTATCTGGTTATATTCATTCTTTTTTTACGGGTTTTTATTGGAGTGAAGTTGATTATCCTGAAATTGATAAGCCATTGAGCAAATTAAGTGAATTAATGAGAGGTGGGTTATCCCACGAGGAATTCTGGGAAACAGATTATTATAAAAAGCATCTTGTACCTAAAAAAGTACAAGAACGTATGGAAGAACTGAGAAAAATAGGAAAATATTAATTTTATAATTTTTTTAATAGCACTTTATCAAAGATAATTTTAGTGGCCTACTTGGAATAGTAATGACTTGTATAGTACTAACGAGAATAGATGGTAGATTTATACAAGAACATGCAGATAGTTTAAATTATTAGCCTGAGACTATATTTAACATAAAATCTCTTATACGAAGCCAAAAATGGGAGCTATAAGCTCCCATTTTTAGTCTTTAATTCGCTTTTTCGCTTCGTCATAAACTATGCTATCAGCTCGTTTTCCGACGGTAATGAGCAGGATAACTACCTGATCATCTTTAACTTGATAGACAAGTCGGACACCAGCTTTTAATAATTTGATTTTATAGCAACCTGCAAGATCGCCTCTAAGCATATTCTTTGGAATATGTGGCTGCTCTATGACTTTGGCTAGTTTCTTTTTAAATTGATCTCGTATAGCAACAGGGAGTTTTTCCCATTCTGCTGTAAAGTCCTTGTGACGTAAAAGCTTATAAGTCATCTAATGTGACTTCCTCAAACATCTCTTTAGGATCATTAATGCGCTTACGGACAAGAGCTAATAATTCTTCATCTTCTTCCGAAAGAAAAGCTTTTTTGACAGGCAGTTTCCCAGTCGTAGCAACATACTCAAGAATACTAGTGAAGAAATCCGTAGGTGCAATACCTTGCTCTTTAAGGATTGAATAAAATTTTTCTTTAAGGACTTCATCGATCCTGAAGTTAACAGTAGCCATCATATTTCCCAAGTATTTAATGTACTAGGAACAGTGTAATGCAAATTGCATTACAAGTCGACTTTGCATAACCTCCATTATGTTAAATGGGTAGTGATTTGGTGGATTTTTCAGACTTTGGTTTGAAAAATCCATTTAAAATTAATTAAGCTGTTGTAATTTTTCATATAAATAATCAATAAATAATCTAACTCTCTTAGGTATATAATTTTTTTTGTAATAGACAGCATGGATTTTTTGCTCATGAATCTTTATTTCATCTTCAAATAAAGCAATTAATTTACCTTCTTTTATATCCTTTAAAATTAAAAATTCAGAGAGACAAGCGATTCCTACGCCTTGTAAAGCAAGTTGACGAACACTTTCGCCATTAGAAGCTGTAATAGATGGTGAAGTTTTATATAGTTGATCATTTATATAAATTGGCCAATTATTTAAATGCAAAGGATGGCTAAATCCTAATAATCTATGTTGATTTAACTCAATAATAGATTTTGGTAAGTTATTTTTTTTGAGATATTCAGCGCTAGCAACGATATACAAACGACTTTTATATAATAATTTTGCATAGAGACTTGAATCTTCTAGATCACCAAATCGTATAGCAACATCTATTTTATGCTCTAATAAATCAATTACATGATCATGACTAGTTAGTTCAATACTGATTTTTGGATATCGTTCTATAAACTCTGGTATTAATGGAATAATTACATGCAATACAAACGGTGTTGCTGAATCTATTTTAATTAAGCCTGTAGGTTCAGTACCTGGATTAATTAACAACTCTTCAGCTTCATTCAAATCAGAAAGTAATTTTCTTGCTCTTTCTAAAAAAATTTTTCCATCATAGGTAAGATTAAGGCTACGGGTTGTACGTTCGATTAATTTAACATTTAATTTTTTTTCGAGGCGTTGTAATGTGCGACTGATAGCAGATGTTGTTTGATTTAGTTGTTCTGCTGTTTTCACTATAGAGCCACAATCAGCGATCGTAACAAATACTAAAAGTTCATCAAATGTAGATTTCATATCTAAGTAAATCATTAATAAAAAATCATTTTTAATTATATATCAATTTTAATTATTAACAATTAATCAATAATGTTTTGTTAATAGCTGTATTTATATTGATGAATCTTAAATTTATATTGTACTTCTCTACTCAATTTGGGATGAAGATGAATAATATTTTAATTATCAATGGTGCTAAAACTTTTGCTCATTCTAATGGTGAATTGAATGATACCTTGACAATTTTAGCAGAATAAGTGTTAACCAAATTAGGTCATAAAGTTAAAGTTACGCGTGCTGATAGTGCTTTTGATCCAAAAGAGGAGGTAAAAAAATATCTTTGGGCTGATGCTATTATTTATCAAATGCCAGGCTGGTGGATGGGTGCACCATGGACAGTAAAAAAATATATTGATGATGTATTTACTGAAGGTCATGGTCATATATACGCTAATGATGGTCGTTCACGTTCGGATACTTCTAAAAAATATGGTTCGGGAGGCTTAATGCATGGCAAAAAATTTATGCTGTCATTAACTTGGAATGCACCTGCTGAAGCATTTACTGATCCAAAACAATTTTTTGAGGGGAGAGGTGTAGATGGGGTTTATTTGCCTTTTCGAAAAGCCAATGAGTTTCTTGGTATGCAAAGCATGTCAACATTTATTGCTCATGACGTCATCAAAGCACCAAACTTACCACAAATAAAAGATGACTATCGCCAACATTTAATCCGTAATTTTTCTGCATCAGTGATATAGAGGTAAATGATGTTAACAATTATTGCTGAAATTAAAGTAAAACCCGGTTCAAAGCATCTGCAACATGTAATCAATTCATTCAAGGAGATCACACCAACAGTGTTTGAAGAAGATGGTTGTTTTGGCTACGAATTACTTATTAATCATGAGAGTCATGCGTCTTATCAGGCGCCATTGAAAAATACAGTCGTTATGTTGGAAAAATGGAAAAGTATCAAACATTTAGATGCACACCTTGCAACCGTACATATGCAAGAACATCACTTTAAGATAAAAGATGATGTTCTTGGTGTTGATATCCGAATTTTAGAGAATGGATTTTAATCAAATTATTATATTCATTTATGAGTTTCTCTAAAATTAACATAATACACGTTATAGGAATCTAAAAATGGGAGCCTTTAGCTCCCATTTTTACTATATTTTTTAAAGCTTTAGGCGTGTTGTACTGTGAGTTTTAAGCCTAAAGCATTTACTACACGATTAATTGTATCAAAACGTGGTGCTGAATCATGACGTAGGGCTTTGTAGAGTGCCTCACGCCCAATCCCTGCTTCTTTAGCGATTTGAGTCATGCCACGAGCTTTAGCAATAACACCAAGTGCATGAGCTAATTCAGCTGGATCATTCTCTTCAAGAACCATATTGAGATAAATCACAATGTCTTCTTCAGTTTTGAGTGACTCAGCCATATCAAAACTTGGTAAATCAGCTACTTTAACCATTTTAATCCTCCAACGTTTTCGATAGTTTGACTGCACGATCGATGTCTTGTTGTTGAGTTGATTTATCTCCACCACCAAGCATTACAATCACAACGTCACCATGTTGGATGTAATACATCCTCCATCCAGAACCGAAGAATTCTCTCATTTCCCAAACGCCATCTTGGAGAGGTTTAATGTCTCCCCAGTTTCCACGTTGAACCTTATCTAATCGACGATTCAGGCGGATACGGGTCATATTGTCTTTAATGCCATCCAACCATTCATCAAATTCTGGCAGACGTTTAATTTCAATCATGAGGATTCCTTCTCTTCTCACTATATTGTATTCGATCGAATACAATATGCAAGTAATCTATATGAACATCCATTAATTTCGTATAACAGCCATTATGTTAAATGGTTCTATCGCATTAAGAACTAGATTAGATACTGTAAAGGGTGAAATGCGACAGAACCTTAATCGTGACTGCAATAAATTTCATAGAGTGTCTGCATGATTTTTAACACGCGCATATCGCTTAATTGATAAAAAATCTGTTTACCCTCCCGTCGTGTCGATACGATCTGATTGTTTCTTAAAACTGTTAGTTGTTGTGACAAGGTGGGTTGGTAGATATTAGTGCGTATTTCAATTTGCTGCACATTGAGTTCACCTTCCACCAAAACACATAGAATTTTAAGACGATCTGGGTTTGATAAAACTTTTAGACAATCACTAACAAGATCAACTTGTGAGAAGTCTATTCGCGTTTTTAACTGAGTAGTGTTCATGAATGCATCCTAATAATGAGATAAAAAAATTAAGATCTTCTACTTGAATAATTAAAATTATTATATAATATAAAAAAATATATTGTAAGTGGGTATATTTACTATGCATGATTTTCTGATCGCATTTTTAGGCGGATTGCTTCTTGGCGTAGCCGTGGTCGGCTATCTTTATGTGCATGGTCGTATCGCCGGAATCAGTGGTTTAATCGAACAGGTGCTGAACCCTTCAACGATGTTTAAAACACCTGCAATTTGGTTTCTGTTGGGCTTAATCACGGTGCCATTTATCTATGGACTGTTTGTTCAGCCAGAAATTGAATTGAATGCGAGTCCGCTGATGATGGTGGTTGCGGGTCTCTTGGTTGGCTTTGGTACACGCTTAGGTTCAGGTTGTACCAGCGGTCACGGCATTTGCGGGATGAGTCGTTTGTCTAAACGTTCCATCGTGGCCACCATGAGTTTCATGTTTGCTGGTTTTGTCACTGTTTATATGATTCGCCATATCACAGGAGCTTTCTAAATGAAAAATTTTCTCGCTTTTATTTTTGGTGGTTTGTTTTCTGTGGGGCTGATGGTATCAGGTATGTCGAATCCAGAAAAAGTGCTGGATTTCCTAAATCTGTTTGGTGACTGGGATGCCAGTCTAGCCTTTGTCATGATGGGTGCAATTGCCGTAGCATTTATTCCCTTTCAAAAAGCTATACGTTCTGCAGCACCGAAAACCGTTTTTAACGAACCTATTTTATTGCCAACCAGTCAAAAACTTGACCCACGCTTAATCATTGGCAGCCTGCTGTTTGGTATCGGTTGGGGAGTTGCTGGTGTATGTCCTGCACCAAGTTTTACTTTGATTGGTCTTGGACATTATCAGGTCCTGTATTTTATTGTCGCAATGCTTGTAGGCGTGTTGATTCACCGTAAGTGGGCAGGAGCTTAATGATGTCAAATTTCCCTGTTGTAAAAGATTTTTTTCATGAAGATACCAATACTTTTAGTTATGTGGTGAGTGATCCTACAACTCAGGCATGCGCAATTATTGACAGTGTGTTGGATTATGATGCTGCATCTGCAACCACTTCGACCACACATGCCGATCAGATTATTGCCTATGTCAAAGCACAGGGTTTAACAGTCGAGTGGATTCTGGAAACCCATGTCCATGCAGATCACTTGACCGCAGCGCAGTATCTCAAAGTTGAATTGGGCGGCAAGATTGCCATGAGTCAAAAAATTGCTGTGGTACAGGAGACCTTTGCTGCGATCTATCATTTGGATATTAAGCAATGGAATGCCCAGCAGTTATTTGATTACCTATTTGAAGATGATGAGAAATTTCAGATTGGTTCAATCGAAGCATATAACATTCCCACCCCCGGACATACACCGGCCTGCTTAAGTTATGTCATCGGTGATGCTGTCTTTGTCGGGGATACTTTGTTTATGCCGGATTATGGTACGGCACGTTGTGACTTTCCGCGGGGAAGTGCAGCAATACTTTTTGATTCGGTACAGCGCCTGTTTGAACTGCCAGAGAGTACCCGAGTATTTCTATGCCATGACTATTTACCACAAACCCGTGATCGCTATGTATGTGAGACGGATCTTCAGACGCAAAAAAACCGAAATATTCATATTCATCATGGTACGACCAAAGCTGAATTTGTAGAAATGCGTAATAAGCGCGATGCGGGTTTGAGTATGCCAAAACTAATTTTACCTTCGATACAGATCAACATGAAAGCCGGACAGTTCCCTGAGCCAGAAGAGAATGGAGTTTCTTATTTGAAACTTCCACTTAACTATTTCAGATAAACAAGTTTCAACATTAAACAACAAGGTTTGTCTTTTGTTGAATTGCTTGATTTAAATAGGGGTGTGGGCTATGTGGATGTTGATACTGGAAAGCTTGGCCATTGGTGGCTTGCTAGGGTTAACAGGTGCTGGTGGAGGTATTCTCGCTGTGCCGGCACTCATGGCGAGTCAAGGGTGGACTGTAGCACAGGCTGCCCCTGTGGGCCTACTTGCAGTCACTCTATCCGCCTTGGTTGGAACATTTGAAGGTTTATTCAAACGTATAGTGCGTTATCGTGCTGCGCTTTGGATTGCTCTCATCAGCATTCCATCAGCACGTTATGGTGTGCATCTAGCAGGAATTATATCTCCAGTATGGCTAACCCTAGCATTCAGTCTAGTGATGCTGCTCGTCGCTTACCGGATATTCTTTAATAAAGTCCATGATCATGAAAATACACTGTGCAAGGTTAATCAAACTACAGGTCGCCTGATCTGGAATATGAAAACTGCTTTATCTCTCGGTATTATTGGTATGGTGGCAGGTTTGTTAACTGGCTTGCTTGGAGTGGGTGGTGGTTTTGTGATTGTTCCAGCAGTACGTAAAGTGACAGACCTCGATATGCGCAGTATCGTTGCGACCTCCTTGATGATTATTTTTCTAATTGGTGGGGTTAGTATTTCTGCCCACGTGTTGGACGGCTTTCAATATCCTGTTTCCATCACGCTCACTTTCGTTATGGCGTGTATTGTGGGGATGTTAATTGGGCGCAGTTTAATACATCGGATAGATGCTAATCGAGTGCAAAAGATTTTTGCAACGACTGTGATCGGAGTTGCTATGTATTTAATTTATTCAGTACTTACGGGATAAATGATTAATTATTCAATATTTCTAAAATTAACATAATACACGTTATACGAATTCCCAAGGCATGGCTTTTAGTTATGCTTTTTTTATCAAAAGAGTATAGCTGAATGATAGCGAGCCAAATCGCATACAATATCTATCATTAGACTTAATGCAATAATTAAATGATGTTGTTATCATTAATCTAATAGAATTAAGATTAAATGATAGAAATGAATACACGTATTTATCTACGAGCTTCAACTAAAGATCAAGATGCAAAAAGGGCTTTGCAGATTCTTCAGGATCTAAACCAAAACTTGAATTTGGGTGAAACCATTGTGTACGTGGAAAACTATAGTGGTACGAAGTTAGACCGACCTGAATTGAATAAGCTGCTGTCAGAAGCAAATCAAGGTGACACCTTGTTAGTTGAAAGTATTGACCGCTTATCACGCCTAACCCAACGAGATTTTCAAGAGCTGAAGCGCAGGATTCAAGAGAAAGGACTTCGATTAATTGTGGCAGATCTTCCTACTACCTACCAAATGATTCAAACCAGTGACACCATTACTCATTCAATCCTAGAACTCATTAATAATATGTTGATTGATCTCCTGGCAACAATGGCTCGCCTAGACAATGAGAAACGTATAGAACGTATTAAGCAGGGCCTGGCACGTTCGGGTTACAAGCCAACAGGTAAGAAAGCCAATGAGGCTAAGCACAAACGAATAAAAGAATTACTAGCAGCTGGCAATATGACTAAGGAAGAAATTGCCAAAGCAGTGAATTGTGGAGTTGCAACTGTTTATCGAGTTGCTAAAGTCATTTAAAAAGGCTTGTATCAGTGCTTCCCTTATGTCATATCTATTTACAAAGGAACAAGGCATTCTTAAAGATCAAAAGAAGGGATTAATGATGAAAAAGCATTTGATTTTCCTTGTTTTTATAGTGATGGTTTTTATTTTAGCTCTAGTTGTAAAGATTAATAATGATCATAAAAAAGGGCAAGCATTAAACAAATTGGAACTAGTTGAAAAGCAAATCCATTAGGTAAAAATTGACTTATACTTATTTAAATAACGCTAATAACTAAGCCCAAAGAACACCTAGACCCAGTGCTATACACGCTTAGTTTTTTATATTTTAAAAGAGCATTTTAGCAAATATCATAAAAGACCGATCTATTCTCAAGCCGGTTTTTTATATCGCCGAGCATCATGGCTTCATCATAGATATATGAATATTAAGATAAATAAAAAGCCCTATAGTCTCTCCCGTTACTATAAGGCTTATAAAACGCTGTAATTTTTTTCTTAATTACCTACTTTTCGATGTAAGTTATGAATATATTTTACCTATTGGTAAAAATAAAGATATAAGACAAAAGATGAATATGCTAGGAATTTCGCATAACAACCATCATGTTAAATGCGGGGATAAATAAAAGAATTGAAAATATATCTAAGATTTATTAAGATATATCTTAATAAATCTTAGATATACCAACTTATGAATGAAACAACTGACTCTTTGCTGATAAATTCAGATACGCCATCACGTAAAAGCCGTTTATTTGAATCTGGCCATATGAAATTGCTAGTGCTTTCTTTAATTGAACAAGCGCCTAGATACGGTTACGAAATTATTAAAAGCATTGGTGAGTTGGTAGGTGGTGGATATAGCCCAAGTACAGGCACAATTTACCCAACCTTATCTTATCTTGAAGACATGCAATTTGTTTCTATTGAAAAACCTGATGGTGACCGTAAGCAGTACAAGATTACAGTGACTGGTATTAACCATTTAAATGGTCAAAGAGAGCATTTAGAACATATCCTTGGCCGCTTAGAGACGCGACGTGAAATTCAAAATAATGATCAATATCTAGATATCTATCGTGCAATGGCAAACTTAAAAACATCATTGCGACTTAAATTAAAAAATAATGCACTGACTGAAGAAACAATTCATCAAATTGCTAAGAGCATTGATCAAGCTGCTGTTGATATTAGCTGTCTTAAAAATGAGGTAGTCCGATGAAACAACATAAATATCAAATTAGTGTAAAGCATCTTGTCGATCCAAAAGGACAGCCTTCAACTTACACTGAAGATCTTGTTTTTACTGCTTATAATCACGATGATATTTTCAAAGTTTTAGAAAAATTGCAGCAGAAAAAAATTATAGATGAAGAATCAATGAAATCTTTTGCCGTAGGATTAAAGCTTATGGGAGAAGTGTTATTAGAAAATAAAGATATTCCTTTATTTAAAGATTTTTCGCCGCAATTTATTGAATTTATTAAATCAATCAAAAAACTTTAACTTACGGAGTTAGTCCATTTAAATCTATTCCTTTGAGTTAATCTGATATGAAAAATATTTAAGGTTAAATTATTTAGTTTTCTTAAAATTAACATAATACACCTTATACGAATGCAAAAATGGGAGCTATAAGCTCCCATTTTTAGTCTTTAATGCGCTTTTTAGCTTCTTCATAAACTATGCTATCAGCTCGTTTCCCGACTGTGATGAGCAAGATAACTACCTGATCATCTTTAAATTGATAGACAAGTCTGACACCAGCTTTTAATAATTTAATTTTATAGCAACTTGCAAGATCGCCTCTTAGCATATTCTTTGGAATATGTGGCTGCTCTATGACTTTGGCTAGTTTCTTCTTAAATTGATCTCGTATAGCAACAGGGAGTTTTTCCCATTCTGCTGTAAAGTCTTTGTGACGTAAAAGCTTATAAGTCATCTAATGTGACTTCCTCAAACATCTCTTTAGGGTCATTAATGCGCTTACGGACAAGAGCTAATAATTCTTCATCTTCTTCTGAAAGCAAAGCTTTTTTGACAGGTAGTTTCCCAGTCGTAGCAACATACTCAAGAATACTAGTAAAGAAATCTGTAGGTGCAATACCTTGTTCTTTAAGGATGGAATAGGATTTTTCTTTAAGGGCTTCATCGACCCTGAAGTTAACAGTAGCCATCATATCTCCCAGTTATTTAATGTGCTAAGAGTACTGTAATGCAAATTGCATTACAAGTCGACTTCGTATAACCGCCATTATGTTAAATGGAACCTTCTTTAGTTGAATATTCATACTTTCAATGGAGCAAAACTTGCAGAATCTTGTCTAATTTGTAATCCTTGCAGCCAAGGGTGTCTAGCTGAGCTAA
>NZ_JAMXXL010000055.1:0-7957 GCF_024129685.1 Acinetobacter lwoffii
TTAGCTCAGCTAGACACCCTTGGCTGCAAGGATTACAAATTAGACAAGATTCTGCAAGTTTTGCTCCATTGAAAGTATGAATATTCAACTAGAGAAGGTTCCATTTAACATAATGGCGGTTATACGCAATACACTTGTATATTAATTTTAAAATCAATTATTTAAAAATTTAGTCATGACTAAGAAATCAGCAGAAATTCCCTTTTGTAATAAGTTGGTGAGTTTTTAAGCAAATCTGTAACATTTTGCCAGGAAAATTGATTAATAAATGATCAATTTTGGAATCAGTGCCCATTTCATGCGGATCCAGGTTACGAAACTATCCCCAATTGCTGTGGATAAAATTTAGGCTATTTTGTACGCCCTGGCGCACATGAAAGTCGGCCCTTTGCGGCTATCCGGAATACTAGAATTTTCCTATGATGAACTCATCGGGAACAGGAAGTTCCATACAAGAATAACAAGAGATAAGCACAAGGACTGTAAGGTACGACAGGAGTTATACCGAGCGAACCAATACGAAAAACCCCGGCAGGATGCCGGGGTTTTTTATTAAAAAAATATATATAATCATTAGCTTAAGCTTAATTTTTAAGCTTCTAACTTGTATTATGTTAATTGTAGATTTCCTTTAGAATCAATTTAAAATTAAGTAGTTGAAAATAATAAAAAAGGCTTTATTAATTTATAAAATATTTATGAAATAAGAGAAAATGCAGAATACCCCCCTAAAACAAGCTAAAGCAGAACTAGAATCCGCTAGATCTAGTATTGAAGCTATGCAAAATTCAAAATCATTTGAAGAGTTTGAGAGAAATTGGCGATTTTTTTTAGGGTGCTTAGAGAAAGTCTGGGCAAAAACTGAAAGAGCATGCCAAGACAAAAGAAATGAGTTTCAACCTTGGCAAGGACAGTTCAGTCGATTACGTAAAAAAGATATGCTTCTTAGATATCTTAAACAGGCTCGTGACGCAGATACTCATTCAATCCAAGAAATCACAGAAATTTATCCTGGTCATACTTCATATAAAAGCGCACACAAAGGCTCTCATTACATAAAAAAAATGGTCATAAGTAATGGAAGCCTCTCTCATTATGAAGGGGATCCTATGATTCAAGAAACTGTAATGCCTCATCCAATAGCAATTAAAGTGCAAAATAATGGTGAGTGGTATAATCCACCATCAAAGCATTTAGAAAGTCCTATTGAAAATCATCATCCAGTAACGTTAGCGTTATTAGGCTTAAAATTTTATAGTGATTTCATTGACCAAGTAGAAATTAAATTTTTCTCCTAAAATTTATTAGCTAGATAAAAAATAAAAAAGCTCATAAATGAGCTTTTTTATTTTATTGAAATAGATATGGAAATAATACTTCAACAGCATGTGGAGACAATCTAACTTGCAATTTGTGTTTAGGAGGAGCAAATATTAGATGGTCTTTAACCATTACTTGAACGATTTCCCTCAATTTTTTCTCACTAATCTGAAACTTATCCTGTAATTCTTTTCTAGAATGTGGCCCACTATGCAAAAGAGTTTTATATATATCTTTCGCTTCTAAAGGCAATTTCTTTAATGGTTTTTTCGTTTTATGATCAAATAAGGCTTCATTGAATCTTAATTGGAAGTAAACGTTAATTCTTTCTTCAAGCTTATATGGTTCTAATAAGCTACTGAAATATGTCATTTGATCTAGAGCAACATCTATAAAATATTCTGTAAATTGTGTTAGTCCATCATCAGATAATATACCTCTACCATCCATACTACCTTGTCTTTGTCTATCAGCAATATCGAGATACTTATAATATTGCTCACTCGAACGAGCAAACCCTCTAGACATAGACCACAGACCATAACTTTTTAAACCGATTGCACGCATAAAACAATCTGTGAACAACCTTGAAACTCGACCATTTCCATCTAAGAATGGATGAATCCAAGCTAAACGGTGATGTGATGCAGCCATTGCCCAATACTTACTCATGCCTGGAAGGTACTTAACTTTATAAGCATTAGAAAACCATGACATATATGCTGAAATTTTTTCTGGCGATGGTGGTGTGTGAGGTCCAACTCTAACGTTTGTTAGACGATAACATCCAGGTTCTATTTGATGAGTAGTTATACCGTCACTATCTAAAATTTGTAGTTCCGAAGGCTCACACTGCTCATAAAAAGCTTCATGAATCTTTTTAATGAAATCTTGTGAAGTTACTTCTTCAACATTGCTGTGTTGCAAATTAAGTTTAACTTGAACCTCAATGTGTCTTTTAATCTCCAAAAGTCCTTTAGATTTATATTCAATAGATTCATCATTTAAATGCAAAAGTTCACTTGGTTTAGTTGGATTACCTTCAATTTTATTACTGTAATAAGAGTTAACTACACGTAATAACCCTTCAATAGCATCTCGTATAGTACTAGGTACAGTTGAATCTAATTGCGCGTCTAAGCGAATTATTTCGAATAACTTCTCTTCTAGCTCTGGTGAGTACGCACTAGCAATCGGTGTAATATCCACGTTGTAAATCTCTTTAAAACAGCAAGATAATTGTACGCTATAAAATCCGAAATAAAAAATATATTAATACATAAATATCAATGTATTACAAAACAACTTTAAAAAAAATGCCGTTATTTTTTCCGATATAAAGTCAATATTAAATTTTTCTATCCTTTAAATTATTTAACATAAAATCTCTTATGCGAAATCAGGTTGATCTAAAGTTCTTTATTGCCTTGATCACATGATCCCCTAATTGCTGAGTATTTTTAGGATTTCCGGCTGAATTATTTAAAGAGACATTTAAAGGGAGGGCTATCTGCCTCAAAATTTCTTTAGCTGATGGTTGTTTTTCACCATCCTTATAAACTTCAATTTTTGCATTTTCATATTGTTTTATCTCATATCCATCATAAAAAATATTATTTAAAATCAATAGCTCATGATTATTTTCAACTTTCAGTTCTGTTTCAGTAGGAATATTTAACCCTATATTTATTTTTGAATTAGCTAAAAGTATTTTGTTATAAATACCTAAAATATATTTCCCTTTGTATTCTCGTGACTTAGCCTGAAACTGCTCCATATTTAAGTCATAGACTACTTCAATACAGAGGTCCTCTGGGTTAATTCTTAAAACAATAATTCTGTCCACTAACTCAATCGTTTTAAGATTAAAATCGACATGACTTGCTGTAGTAACAGTCTTAACAGAAATTCTTTGTCCAGTACTGGAAACTACATCATAACCTCTCTGATTAACTGAATCAGCTAATTGTCCTAAGGTCATCATAGCTACATAAAGTTCCCCAATTCTTCCTGTTAAATGCCTTAATTCTGCAATAGGCATTCCCCAAGAGAGTTCTTTTTCAAACCATTCAATAGATTCACCTAAAGACTTAATAATATCGAATTGGCTCAATGCCATGATTGATTTCCTATCACTTATAAATTAAAGAGCTTACGATCACGTTCATCAGTCAAATACTTGTCCATCTGTGCAATCAATTTTGCCCGGGCCTGTTCATCTTCTTCAGTGATTTTTAGCATACAAGATCCGATTAGAATTTTGCGTCTAGTATCATCTTTACGAGCCTGTTCTTTCTCTTTAGCACGTTCTCTTGCAAGTGCTGCTTGTCTTTGAGCTTTAAGCTGTTTCAGCTTTTCTTCCTGGGCTTTAATTTTGCTGTCTAGTGTTTCAGTAACGCTCATTAATCCAATACCATCATCCTGGGAAACCATCCCTAACATAAGCGCACTTGAATATGCATTCAAGGTGCTATATGTATAGTAATGTTTTCCTCGAAGAGCGCACTTATGCAAACTATGTTTGCAAGTACGATTGGGGTCTCCCCAATACCCCGACAACCGTATTCACGGTTGTATTTCACTACGTGAAAATTTAAAAGCGAAAAATAGACATGGCGATTTACCACTTTTCAGTCAAAACCGTAGCACGATCAGCAGGGCGTTCCGCCACTGCTGCGATTGCCTATCGGGCAGGTGAAAAGATCTATTGTGAACGTGAAGGCCGAGAACATGACTACAGCCGAAAAACCGGTGTGGAATACAAAGAAATTTATTTACCAGAAGGCGCACCAGAGCATTTAAAGAATCGAGAAAAACTCTGGAACGAAGTTGAACAACGGGAGACCCGAAAAAACTCGACTGTAGCCAGGGAATTTGAAATTGCCTTTCCAAGTGAACTGAACCAGGAACAACGTCTGGCCATGCTCGAAGAATTATGTGCCAGCATCGTGGAAAGACATCAAGTAGCAGTCGATGCCTGTATTCATGCACCGCATACCGGATCCGGCAGTGATGAGCGCAATTATCACGCCCATATCCTAATGAGCACACGTAAACTTACGCCAGAAGGTTTTACAGAGAAAACCCGGGAACTCGATCAGAAACACAGTGGAGAAATCGATCACTGGCGTGAACACTTTGCCGATATCTGCAATGTGCACCTGAATCTGGCCGGATCCACAGCCCGGGTCGACCACCGCAGCTACAAAGACCAGGAGAATGGCCTGGAAGCCACCCTGCACGAAGGACCGAAAGTCACCGAACTACGTAGAAGAGGCATCGAAACCGAAATCAGCCGAAGCAATGATGAAATCAAACAGAGAAATCAGGCTCAGTTGCAATACGACAAAAATATGGACGTTCTAATTGCTGAAAATGAGATAAAACTCAGCACACTGAAAACAGAACAGCAGATCCAAATCAAGAATAGCGCTAAAACGCCACCAATTGACGAAAAATCCCTGTTTGAGGAAAAACAGAGGGGAACCCTTGGCAAAGTGCTAAAACGCGAAATCAGCGCAAAAGACGCGAATCTAGACCTGGATTTTATGCAGCGCAATCTCAAACAAGCCGAAATAAACCTGACCAAGCACCACAAACATCAAAACGAGTTCAATCAGCAGCTTGCCCAGGAGATCGTGAAAAGCGGACTCAAGCAAAGTCATGACAAATTGCAAAGCCTGGTCGATCAACACAACGAATTAACCCAGAACAAACCCTTACTGTTTGGAAAAAAAGCCTGGGAAGCCCAACGTGATGAGATCTACCAGGAACACAAAAAGTTGAAAGGTCAGCATGAACACCAGAAAAAACATGGTGTGAAGGATTTATTGGAGAATGAAAAGTTCAAAGAACATGCCTGGAAGAAATATCAAAAACAGCATCCGGAGAAAGCCAAGCAATACCAGACCCTCTACCAGTCCTACAAGATCGTTAAAAAATGTGTGGATGAGATTAAAGCAGAACAACAGATGAAAATCAGACAAGAACAACAACTCAAAGCACAGCAACATGCGCCTAAAATGAAATCTCGTGGCATGAGTCGTTAAACAGAGCGAGTGTCTACGAGCGAACTGAGAAAATTTGCCCATCCCTTTCCCTGATTACAAGCTCCCTATCCATCAATCACCTGCATACCAGAGCATCCCGCATGGGTGCGAACTTTCCAAGTTTGATTCCTAAATCGAGCGTAGCGAGAAAAGAAGCTCATGAGCGAAGCGAATTCCGAGCTGCTTTTGATCTTGCTTTTGCTTTTTCTGAAATTCACGAAAATATGAACCAAAAATTGCCCCTACGAATCGAGCGAAAGCGAGATTCAATAGAGTTTGAGCGAAGCGAAAACCAAGGGCAATTTTTTATATTTTGGGTTTTTAATTATTTTAAGCTTTTAAATGCTTTTAGAGAGGCTCAAGTCTTTGTAAATAAAGGCTTCTAGAGCTTATATGACTACGTTTACCTACCAATATGACTACGTTTACCTACCAATATGACTACGTTTACCTACCAATATGACTACGTTTACCTACCAATAATCTACATTATTTTTTTTGTAGATTTAACTACGTTTACCTTGCATTAATCTACATATTTATTATTATAGATTTATATTCATAAGTAATAATGTAGATAAATAGAATGCGGGACTTAGTAGTTAAAGACAATGCATTAATTAATGCGAGTTATAACTTAGACTTAGTAGAACAACGTTTGATCTTATTAGCCATCGTCGAAGCAAGAGATAGTGGTCGGGGAATCAATGCAAATGACCCTTTAGAAGTCCATGCTGAGAGTTATGTAAATCAATTTAATGTTGCAAGACAAACAGCTTACCAAGCGTTAAAAGATGCCTGTAAAGATCTATTTGTACGTCAATTTAGCTATCAAGAAATTAATAAAAGAGGAAATGTAGAGAATGTTTTAAGTCGTTGGGTCAGCGAAATTAGATATATCGACGATGAAGCTACAGTAAAGTTAATATTTGCCCCTGCAATCGTGCCACTTATTACACGTTTAGAAGAACAATTTACTAAATATGAGTTACAACAGATTAGTAATCTCAGCAGCGCTTATGCTGTGCGATTATATGAATTATTAATTGCTTGGCGCAGTACGGGTCAAACTCCTATTATTGAACTCGCAGAGTTCAGACAAAAAATAGGCGTTCTTGATGATGAATATACAAGAATGGGAAATTTTAAAGATCGAGTATTAAATTTAGCTATTGCTCAAATTAATGAACATACGGATATTAACGTCCAATGTCAGCAACATAAAAAGGGACGTAATATTTCTGGTTTTTCATTCACCTTTAAACTGAAAAAAGTCGTTATAGCTCATACTAAAGAGCAAACTGCTCTTGAGATTTTCTCAAAATTTACCGATGCACAGTGTCATCTTTTTGCCAGTAAATTATCTGAGCTTCCAGATATGAATAAATACTCTCAAGGTACTGAAAGCTACTCACAATTTGCAGTTCGAATTTCTGAAATGCTACGAGATCCACAAAAATTTGAAGAACTACTCCCCTATCTAAAGAAAGTAGGCTTTAATACAAAATAAACTTCATGTTCAGATTGGATGTTCACACGAACATCCTTGTACACGCACTGAGGGATTACATTGAACACAACAAAATTCAGCGTCATGGACGCAAGTAAAGCCTTTAAAAAATCACGTACAACAATATATGAGGCTTTAAAAAATGGTGAATTATCAAGAGATCATGATGGTCTTATAGACTTATCGGAACTTATTAGAGTTTATGGCAATCCAATCAGTGTTCAGTCCAGTACACGCACTGAACAAGTTCAGAAGGATGTACAGGTACACGTTCAATCTGAAGTTGAAAATGTATTAAAAGATCAGATTTCTTTACTCAAAAATCAGTTAGATTTAGCAAATCAAAGAGAAAAGTCTTTGATGCAACATATTGAAGATCTTACTCACAGAATTGAGTTTAAAGGCACCTTAGAACAGCCAAAACAAGAAAATATTAATCAGCTAAATGAATCTACTAATTCGAATATAGCAACAGATCCTCGGTCACAGGATGAATCAAACTATGACGGATTGACTACTCCTGAGAACAAACGGATCCCTATCCCTGAACATATTGAGCCTGAACCTAAAAAAAGGGGCTTCCTGAGCCGTTTCTTCCTTCCTTATGGTTAGCCAGCACTCCACTTTTTTGATGAGCCAATTTCATTGCCAGCAATGAAATAATGACTCCTCAAAAAACCGGATGATGTTTATTAAAACTGAATAAAATCGTGGAACACTAAAAAAGATAAAAAAAGCCCGAACAGGGATGTTCGGGCTATCAACTAGAAACTACAGCATTGAATTTTCAAGACAATTATAACGCATTTCGTATAAGGTGTATTATGTTAATTTTAGAAAAAACTTAAAATTATCTATTAAAGAATCATATATTTTTGGATTACTTATAAGTGAAATAGCACCTATATAGTGCAGGCTTAGCTAGAAAAACTATAACACTCTAAGAAAGTATGGGTTTTTATGTACAAGGCAATTTCATGAGAAGCTAGATGATAAAATTCGAGGCTCCCCAATTTTGTAAATCAAATATATGCAAAATAATGTGAGTAAGCCGGCAGTACCAGCATTAACACTGGCT
>NZ_JAMXXL010000056.1:0-7370 GCF_024129685.1 Acinetobacter lwoffii
ACTGCATCTGAGACGGTTAAGCCCATTGTTGCTAGAACTTCCGTTGCTTCATGCTTAATGTTTTCATTGATGCGAGTAGTTACTAGTGCATTTGAAGCCATGTTAAGCCCCTATGATTAACATTGTTAATCACACTATATTCCTAGATGACGAAAAGTTCAATTCGTATAACAGCCATTATGTTAAATGGAGAATAAAATACGATCATATATTTATAATCCAATTCTTTTTTTGATAGAAAGAACCATTCTTTCTTTATTTAAATATCTGATACAGTGGCACTTATATAAAATATTATAACTTAGGTGATCCATGCCTAGCCTAACTCTCAAAGCGACATCAAAAAGATGCTTCGAGCCTAAAGTTCTAATGATTCTAATTGAGTGTCTGCCTGATGAACAAAGGCCTCCTATCAAAGAGTTATTAACCTCTTATCCTGTAGAAATTAAACTAAATTTAACTCCAGAAGTCTTAGAACCCACTGTCGAAAAAATACTAAAACGATTAGGCAGAGTATTTATTATCAGTAAGTAGATCAGTTCTGAAGTTTTCTTAAAATTAACATAATACACCTTATACGAAATGCGTTATAATTTATTTTGAAATTCAAATACTTATTTCAAAGTTTATAGCCCAAACATCACTGTTTGGGCTTTTTTTATGATTTTTCACGTTCCACGCCTATTATTTAAGCAATGTTTCACAACTTTGATTAGCTCCAGTAAATAATTAAAACCTAGATAATAAGAACCGAGCGAGTGTCTACGAGCGATTGAGCATCATCAAAATTTCGCCCTCGCCTTTTCTCTGATTACAAGCTCCCTTTCGATTTTAAACGGTAGGTACAGAGCATCCCGAATGGGTGCGAACTTTGGAGCTTTTGCTTTTCAAAAAGTATGAGCGAAGCGAATACATTACCAATGCTTTTGCTTTTAGATTTCACAAACAGGATTAACCAAAAACTGCCCCACGAAGCGAGGAACGAGCTTCAATAGAGTACGAGCTTTAGCGAGTACATAGGGCAGTTTTAAGTATTTCCCTATTTTTTAATATTTTAAATATTTTTAAATATTTTTAGACCCCACTCAAAGCCATGCTGTGCGTGGCTTTGCAAGGTTTAACTATGAGGGATTGACGCATAACTATGAGGGATTGACGCATAACTATGAGGGATTGACGCATAACTATGAGGGATTGACGCATAACTATGAGGCGATATATTATTCTCATAATTAATAATAAGGAATACAAAAATGAGTAAGCTCTTAGTAGTCAAAGCAAATAATATTATTGAAGCTAGTTATCAACTGTCTTTGAATGAACAGCGCTTAATTTTGGCGGCTATAGCCTGTATACCCAAAGGCGAAGAAGTGACAGATAACACAGGTTATTGCGTCACAAGGGAATCATTTATTGAGTTAGGTGTTAACCCAAAAACAGCAAGCAGAGAAATTAGAGAAGCATGTGATCGACTTTTTAATAGAGTTATCACAATAACAACTGAAGCAGGGACATTTAAAACTCGATGGGTTCAAGACATCATGAAATACAATAGTGATTGGGCTTTGGCTAATCCTGAATTTATCCAAGAGGTGACAGGGAGCGATCCTTATGCAGAAGATTATATTTTGGCGGCAATAAGGTTTAGTAAGTCTGTATTACCCTTTATTAGTAACTTATCATCTAACTTCACACAATATTTTCTTCAAGACATAGCAGGAGTAAGTAGTGGGTATAGCGTTCGATTTTATGAATTAATGATGCAATTCAAGAGTACAGGTTATCGAAAAATAAGGCTTGATGACTTGCGCAATATGCTTGATCTGAATAATAAGTATCCATTAACGGCAGACTTAAAAAGATGGGTAATAGATACCGCAATTGATGAACTTAATGAAAAATCTCCCATTACAATCAAATATAAACTGTTAAAAACAGGGCGTAAGTTCACACACATAGAATTAAAATTTAAGCAAAAATTGTCACCTAAAAAAATAGAATCTCAGCGAGATCAAAAAACTATAGATATGTTCAGCAACTTATCTGACAGTCAAATTAAGACCTACAGTTCAGTATTATCTAAGGTTCATAGCATCTCTGACTTAGCCGACAATAAAGATTACCCAGCCTTTTCAATATGGATTGCCAATATTTTACGTGACCCTACATCCGTCCGAGAGGAAACCGCAAAGCGGATTTTTAAAGCATTGCGGACTGAAACAGACTTCAAAGACTAAGATTTTATATACATTACGTCATAGGGAATGCTGAGTACAGTTTACGGCAAGTCGGATATTTAGCTTGAATTTTATGTAAATAATATGCCTGATCTTTTTCAAGAAAGCCGTTCAATAAACCACTCTTATCAGTATAGAAACAACGTCCTTTTGCTCTATCCCATGCTAAAAAAGGAGTGGATGGCTTACTTATTGATATAACATCATTATTACAGTGAAGTAGTGCCAGTGAACTTACCTGATAATTTCTTGCTTGGTTACCATCTGGCGGATATGCTAAACCAATTATCAAATTTCCTTTTTTTATATTCTTAATTTTAAAATCGCCATTCCATTCATTTGGGCTAGAATATCTAAACCAAGCTATTAATGGGCGAAAAATAAAATTATGGTTAGAAAATTGAAATTTAGTCTGATTTTTATCTGATTCAAATGATTGAACCCTTGCTATAAATACCTCATTTGGTGAGTGTGGCATACATGCACTAAGATTTTGCGAACCCATGATTGTCGCTAAAATTCCCCCCCATAAAATTAGTGTTTTTTGCATTATTTAGATATCTCAATATTTGGTAAGTCAAAAAGCTGTCTATCCCGATCTTCTGTTAAATACTCGTTGAGTTCAGCGATTATTTTTTCTTTGTTGGCTTCATTACTTTGCATCTTTTTAATTAAATAAGAACCAAGCAAAATTTTACGTCTAGTATCATCCTTTCTTTCCTGCTCTTTTTGCTTTGACCTTTCTCTAGCTTCGATAGCTTGTTTTCGAGCCTTTAACTGTTTCAGCTTCTCTAATTGGGCTTCGATTTTCTTTTCAAGAGTTTCAGCAGCTTTTGTCATGATTCAGATTTCGGGATATAGAAAACCACTCAAGCATAAGGCCCTATGAATTGAAATTCAAGCGGGCTATATGCTATCGTGTTTTTCATAAAATGCGCACTTACGACTTGGATTTCATCCAAGTCAAAGTTTGCGTAAGGGGTATCCCCTTAACCCCGAAAAATTGCTACGCAATTTTAAAAGCAAAACCAGCATAAGGCTAAGGCATGGCGATTTATCACTGTACGACTAAGACCGTTAACCGAAGTTCGGGACGAACTGCGGTTGCATCTATGGCTTATCGTGCAGGAGAAAAATTGACAGATGAACGAACAGGATTAACGCACGACTTTACGAGAAAAGAAGGTGTGGTTTATACGGAAATTCTTTCTAATTTGGATACTGAATTAGACCGAAGCAAAGTCTGGAATCTGGCAGAAAAATCAGAAAATCGGAAAGATGCCCGAACTGCACGTGAATGGGTGATTGCTCTACCAGATGAACTAGACGAAGAACAGCGAAAAGAACTAGCAAAAGAGTTTGCCCAATCTTTAGTAGACCGTTATGGGGTGGTTGCAGATTTAGCCATTCATGCCCCTAGTCATAATGGCAGTGATAAAAATCATCATGCGCATATCTTATTGACTACCCGTAAGGCTGAACTGGATCAAGATCATAATTTGGTGCTAAAGGATAAGACCGATATTGAGTTAAGTAATACCAAAAGAAAAACTCTAGGTATGGGAACAAGCCAGGAAGAAATTAAACAGATCCGATTCACCTGGGCAAAGCTAGCCAATCATGCCCTCGAACATGCAGGGTATCGAGAAAGAATCGACCACCGTAGCTATGCCGATCAAGGTAAGGCTCTACAAGCCACTATCCATGAGGGTAGTAAAGTCACCCAGATGCGCAGAAAAGGCATAGATACTGAAATTAGCCGTTTCAACGATATGATCAAACAGCAAAACAGCCAGCAGCTCCAATACAAACAACAGCAAAAGGAAAAGACCTTGGAACAAGGTTTCAACCGTGTTGAGCAAGGTTTCGAGCAATGGAAGAAAGATCAGGAAGCGCAACGTCTGGAACTTGAGCAAAGGCAAAGATTGAAATTGGAACAAGAGCAGAAAATGAAACAGACGCAGCGTATTAAATACGGAAGAAGTGGGCCATCGCTATGAGCAACCAAAATGACTTAGACGATCAACTATATATTTTACTGGCTTCCATGAAAGAATACAGAGAAGCCATAGCAGACGATAACAAGCGATTAGAGGCGTTTTACAACAAAGTAGCTAGTGGGGTGCTAGAGCAGAGCAAAAAGACCCTAAATAACGCAAATCAGGAAGCCACACGCGCCCTTCAAGGACGTATTCATGAACTAGATAAGGCTACTGATAAACTGAATTACAGATTCATTGCCCTGTTATGTGTAATTTTCCTCAGTCTGGTGCTGGTTTTCCTGTCTTTCATATTTTTATTCATTCCAAGTTTTGACGAGATCAAAGAACGTCGTGCAGAAGCAGCTTGGCTAGAACAAAGATATAACCTGGATATTAAAAACTGCAACGGTAAATCCTGTGTCCGGATTATGAAAAATGACTGTCACGGGCCAAACAAAGATTATTGCGTGATTGACCCTAAATAGTGCTTGTTAAAGCGGAGCCGCAATCCAGTAGCCGTGGTTAGCGCAAACATCTGGAATAGGGCTAGTAATAGATTGAGGTTTCGTTGGGTACTGACCTCCACCAAGTCTAATTTCATCACCTACAAAAACTTTATGATTATTAAATTTGTTGGTAATACTAATCCTACCGTCACTTGTATATTCTAACTCGCTGCTATTAGCCCAGATAATAAAAGGGCTGGTATCACTGTTTAGACGAATACAACCATGTGGATCTAAATGTAATTTGCCACCTGTCAGTGAGAGCATATAAGTCTTTGTTTCAGGACTTTGCTTAATAAAAATTACAGGTTTTACAGGTTTTACAGGTTCTATGGCATTAGAAACTAAGGTAGGTTTTGCCATGCAACCAGTCAGTACAGAAATGATGAAAAAACTTTGAGCTAAATTATATATTTTCATAGTCAACCAAATTTTGAGATGGGACAGTACTTTGCTTGGTTTCTTTCATTATTCAATTTATACCAGTACGCGCAAAGTGGCTCGACTTTGAAACATGGCTAAAGCCATATTTCAAAGCATCGAGCTAAGTTTATAACTCGTATAAACGTAAAGATTTTAGTAGTTGCAGCCATAATAAGTGTCTTTCTGACACTACTCTACTGGGAGTATTTGATCCGCTAATTACACGAGTTTTAGCAGACGTAATTTCAGAGTATTGTATTGAAGTTAGCTGATCTGAGGATAAATTCACATTTCTTTTTTTTATTTCAGCTAATTTAATTTTCACATTACCTTTTCCTTGGACATAAGGATATATCTCTAGCATTGGAAATCTTTTACCTACATCATTTTCTGCAATAAAAAATAATTGTGGTTTAGGTAAGAACTTTGCTGGAAATAGAATTTCACTCTTACTATTCAATTGAATTAACTGATTAAATTTTGGATCAATTAAATAATATTTAATCTCAGGATTATAAGGTAATGCGGTACTAGAAATTGGATAATAGTAAACAATCTTATCGTTCTTAATACGCTTATCTAGAACGATGTATAGATTATGTCCTAGATATTCAGGTTCAATATTCAATTTTTTCCCGAACTTTAATCTGCCTCTGATTGATTGATTACCTGTCGTTGGCTCAAAAAATACTTCTCTGAGCTGTTCATTCATTGGAATTAATACGTCAGCTATCAAATACCCTCTGGTGGTACTACTATTTACAACAGGTACATATCTATTAACCTTAATTTTCCAGCAGGAAGCGGCTGAGCATAAAGTGAAATTAGATACATTAATTTTCCCTTTATGGTCATTACCAGAAACAGTCAGGTTTACTCTTAAACGTGACATATTAGCTTTTTGGAGCCCCTTATATACTTCTAATTCTTGAGGGGCAAAAGCAGGAGAAGCCAGTATAGACGTGGAAAATATAAGTAAGATTAGTAAAGAAAAAAATCTCATTTTTTGTGAAATCTCACTTTATAAAAAATATTTATGATTTTCATCAGTGTACTGCAAGAATTCAGGCTACTTGTTGACTTGAACACCTTTAAAAATCAACTTCTCTTTTTTTTGTGTTTCTATAAGCAGTTGTACCTGCCCCTTACGAGATTGAAGATACAATGTGGGAGAATTCACCAGAATATCTATCATCGTACTTTCACGTAAGTTGATATCATCAGGACAGCCCATCATTGTGGCAACAATTGGCTGTTCAGCATATAAACGATTGCCTTTAAAATGAATACCAATCGAATTTATATTACAAAATAAATTACCAATATACAGCATCTTATCTGCAAATTTTAGCGTGATGGACTGGTCAGGTTTTGAAGCCAAAAATAATGAATCTATACGTTCACTATTAGCATTTGTTGCCTCGATCAATTGCCAAGAAAATTTTGCTAAGGTCTGTTCACCAGAAGATATTACTTGTAATTCTTGCATCTTGGATTGATCGGCTGATGAAGGCCTATGACAAGCGCTCAAAAGTCCAACGACGAACATCAGTATAAATATTCTCGTCATCGTTATTGTCCGTATAAGAGATTCTAAAATTAATATAATACACGTTATCCGAAGTCAAAAATGGGTGCCTTAAGCTCCCATTTTTGAAGATTATTTTAAAATTTTGTTATTGATATTTGGTCACTCAAATTACCAATTCACTATGACTGCCTAATCGAACTAATTTCAAAATTAGCAGTTCACCTTCTTCTGTTTTCTTATAGATTAAAACAAGATCTGGTTTGATGTGGCAATCACGATGACCTACCCAATTACTGACCAAAGCATGGTCACGATACTTTTCAGGCAAAGGTTCATCAGCTTGTAATAACTCTAAAACAGTTTGTAGTTCAGTATCTACTGTATTTCGATGCTGGCCTTTTTTCTCACGTTTATAGTCTTTCTTGAATGCTGATGTGTACTTAATCGTCCGCATTTAGATCAGCCATCAAGTCTTTTACAGAAGTGAAGCTCTTTGCTTTGCTTAGATCTTCTTCCATTGCTGCAATGGTTTCAGCATTAGGTTGCCAAATTTCAAAAGGCAAAGCCTTTTCTTTAGCTACTTTGGTCAATAACAAACGGACTGCATCTGAGACGGTTAAGCCCATTGTTGCTAGAACTTCCGTTGCTTCATGCTTAATGTTTTCATTGATGCGAGTAGTTACTAGTGCAT
>NZ_JAMXXL010000057.1:0-7165 GCF_024129685.1 Acinetobacter lwoffii
TGATTGTACGGTAGATATTAGGTGGAGGCTTCTTCATTCGGAAATTATATTGCTGAATTAGACCTTACGAACAGCTTTGTGCAACAAAGCCACTTACAACAAGATATTGCTTTATATAGAGATCGAAGAAGAAAATTGGTAGGATTATTTGAAAAAGCAAAATGAATATAAGATTCATTATTTAAGTGAGTAAACTATTTATGAAACTCAACTCATTCTCCCCAATCCCAGAAGATGATGATGAACTGCATCTTCCTGAATTAGTGTACTGGGCTTCCTTAGGTGATGTTGAACAGGTCGAGCAGGCGCTACACGAAGGTCTGGACGTCAACTCCGCCGATGAAGAAGGCTATAGCGCCTTACAGGCTGCCGCTGAAAATGATCATCTGGAAGTGGTCAAACTTTTGGTTAGCAAAGGCGCAGATATTGCCCATCGCAGTCCAAATACTGCTTTAGAGCTGGCTGAAATGGCAGGCAATAAAGAGGTGGTGGCTTATCTGAAAAGTCTGGCCGGAGGTGTCTGAATATAAAAAAAGAACCTCAATGCTGAGGTTCTTTTTTTATGGTATGAGCTTAGGCAGCATCGCCTTCAAGTTCTTTTAAGATCGCTTCATTGAAAGCCGGTAAATCGTCCGGATTGCGTGAAGTAATCAGTACCCAGTCACCGGTATTGCAGCGGTGAACCTGTTCATCGACCCATTTCCCGCCGGCATTTTCCAGATCCAGTTTGATGCTCTTATACGAAGTCAGATTCTTATCTTTAATGCGCTGTGCATCAATCAAAGTCCATGGCCCATGACAGATCGCGGCAATCGGTTTGTGATTGTCGGCAAAATGCTGAATGATTTTTTGCGCATCCTGATTGATTCTTAAGGTATCCGCGTTGACTGTACCGCCGGGAATCACCAAAAGATCATAATCATTCAGATCGACGTGTTCAAGACTGGTATCCGGCGTATATTGGGTGGCAGCTTTGGTATCACCTTTGACCGTCGCGACATCTTCATTTTTTTCGGCAGCATGAATCACTTCAAAACCTTTGGACTTTAGAAAATTTAAAGGCTCAGTGAGTTCATCATGTTCAATGCCTTGATTAGATGTAATAAAGAGGACCTTTTTTACCATGATTGCTGTTCCCAAAAAATGTGAGGATTTTTAGCTTAACAACAAGGGGATTCTTACAATGTTGGAGTTTTAGCTCGGAACTGTTAAGCAATGATAAATAAAATAATAGGCAGAAAAAAAAGCCCCGACATCCTGTCGGGGCTTTTTCGTATCTCGTGATTTAGGTATAACTCCTGTCGTACCTCACGTCCTAGTGTTGCGATGTTCTTCTTGTTTTTAGGTCTTCGGAGCATCCTGCTCTCTATGTTTATAAAGTAATACACATCCCGGTAACGCACTAGCAGCAGATTGCGGTTATTGCTGTACGCTTTGGCTTACATCAGCGCAGAGAAATTGAGCTTTGTAGGCTTAACCGGTTGTATTGCATTAAAAATGTATATCTAGACCGATATAAGGACCTTTAAATTCCAGCTGTAAGTCTGGACGTTGATCCTGCTCAAAATCTACCTGCATGATGCGATAACCGATTTTGGCACCGACATCGACCAGCAGATTATCAATGAAATCATATTGCAGTTCCGCCTGTACGTCGGTCTTACGGGTATCACTGCCGTGACTGTAAACTGCTTCCGCTTTGGCACTCATACCGGTAAATGGCAATTTAACCCCGGCTGTTGCATAGAGCAGTGGACTATATTCATCCAGATCGTATTGAGTGAAAGCGCCGGCAGTCAGGTTTTTTACCGTACCATCCAGATTGGTTAAACCTGCACCTATATCCGCATGCACAATGGTATCTAGCAATTCATAATACAGAATATAGTCAATATTGTTCAGCTCAATTTCTGAGGCATTGATAAGAGAACTCTGTTCGCTATTGCTGTCCAGATTGACGTATTTAATCTTGGCATTTGGTAACAATGGCACAGGATGTTCTACAGCGACAGATAGCTGCGCTGTACCTTGTCGATCTAGCTCATGCTTGAAATTGTTATCCTGACTATAGCCGTCAAAATCCCAGTAACTGAGATTTGCTTTCACGCCGATTACATCTGCATGACTGAGCGTACTGAGTCCAAAACCGAAGAATAAGGTGGTGAGTATTTTTGCGCGCATGGCTCTATTCCCTAAAGCTTTATTAAAATTGGAGGTGTCTGGTTACTTAAAAACATCTTCTTAATATGGAGTAGCAAGTGCATGATATAGAGAATTTCAAAAATGTATATCCTTGGATTTTGCAGGACAATAAGATGGTAGCGAGAAGCACACAACAAACGAAAGAGTATGCATTATATGTCGCCGGTCAGGCCGTTCAGACGGGTGAATGGTTAGAGGTCAAACATAAATATAACCACGAACTGTATGCCCGTGTCGCCTTGGCTGATGCCAATACACTGGAACAGGCGATTCAGTCTGCCGTAGACGCAGAAGCCGAAATGGCTGCCTTGGAGCCGTTTCAGAAACAGAAAATTCTGCTGCATTGCGTACGCCGTTTTCGTGAGATTCATGAAGAACTGACTGAAATTCTGATTGCAGAAGGGGGCAAGCCGCGTAAAGCAGCCGAAGCCGAAGTTGAACGTCTGATTAATACTTTCCAGATTGCCGCAGATGCCGTGACCCAAGTTGATCAGGGACGTATGCTGCCTTTGGCCGTGACTGCGGCAGCATCCGGTTATCGGGGCATTGTAAAACAGGTGCCGATTGGTGCAGTGTCTTTGATTAGTCCGTTTAATTTTCCTTTAAACCTGACCGCGCATAAAATTGCTCCTGCGATTGCAGCCGGTTGTCCCTTTGTGCTGAAACCACCTAGCCTGACCCCGATTTCTGCCTTAAAAATTGCTGAAATTCTGGCGGAAACCGATTTACCGCGAGGTGCGTTTTCGGTATTGCCCTGTCCGCGAGAGCTGGCTGATCTACTGGTCACCGATGAGCGTTTTAAATTACTCAGTTTTACCGGTTCCGATGCTGTAGGCTGGGATATGAAAGCGCGTGCCGGTCGTAAAAAAGTGGTCTTGGAGCTGGGTGGCAATGCTGCTGTCATGATTGAGCCAGATACCGAAATTAACGATGCCTTGATTAACCGTCTAATTGGCGGGGCGTATAACCATGCCGGACAGGTGTGTATCAGTGTGCAACGCATTTTGGTGCATCAGCAGATTTATACTGAAGTGAAGGACAAACTGCTGGTGAAACTGAAAACGATTAAAGCAGCTGATCCGAATTTAAGCACAACCTTGGTTGGTCCGATGATCAAGGAAGATGAAGCCAAGCGCCTGAAAAAATGGCTGGATAAAGCCCTGAAAAAAGACGCGAAAATCCTGATTGGAGGTGAGCTAAATGGCGTGATGTTTGCACCGACCTTGCTGGAAAATGTAGACCACAGTCTGGAAATCTACCGTGATGAAGCCTTTGGCCCGGTGGCAATCCTGGAAGCGTATACTGATTTTGAATCCGGTATTGCCTGTATCAACCGCAGCCGTTTTGGCTTGCAAGCCGGGGTCTATACCCAGAATCTGAACAAGATGTTATATGCCTGGGATCATCTGCATGTGGGCGGTGTTATCATCAATGATATTCCGTCTTTCCGGGTTGATAACATGCCTTATGGCGGGGTCAAAGATTCAGGTCTGGGTCGTGAAGGAATTCAGTCAGCCATTCGCGACATGCAGGAAGAGCGCATGCTGGTGATTAAAGCCTAAGTTTAGAATACTCATTGCTTCGATATCACAGGCAGCTTGTTTTAAATCTGCTTGTGATATTTAAGCCGGTTTTTAAAGAGGTCAAAGTTCCATGAGAGACTTTGTTTCCCATATCACAGCTTGGTCATGTGCCTTAGTATGAGCCGTTTCATCTTCAAATAATGATCTAAAAACAGATGCTGGATTGGAGTCTTGGAATACATTTTTTGAAACAGCGACCCTGTAGTAAAACTTAAGAAAAAATATATTCCAAAAAGTTTGTCAATATATAACTTGTTTAATCTGGCCTATTTCGCAGAATTATTGAACGCTTAATTCGAATAGATTATAAATAACGAATATTTTAAGCAGAATTTACAGAAAAAATTTAAAAAAGTCAGTATTGTTGAATCATCTACAAGGTCAGTTTTTCGATCAGACTTTAAGCAAGATGTAAGACCTGCTGACCTGTTTGTACATTAGAATTCGACGCCCACAAGGTGCCCTCTAATTCAAACACCCAAAATTATTGAAAATGCTTCTTTTTTTGCTTGCGCCATAACCATAACAAGCAGCATTTAAAGGGGTTAAAAGTTTAGGTGTTCTATGACAGAAACTCGTGAGAATTGGTCCGCACGATCAGGATTCATTATTGCAGCGATTGGTTCCGCCGTTGGCTTGGGGAATATCTGGCGTTTCCCTTATGTTGCCTATGAAAATGGTGGCGGGGCATTCCTGATCCCTTATCTGATTGCGATTTTCGCAGCAGGTTTACCTTTATTGTTTTTAGACTATGCGGTCGGACACAAGTTCCGTAAAGCACCGCCTATGGCCTATAAAAAACTCATGAATGCCGAATCCCTGGGTTGGTGGCAGGTCATGGTCACTCTGGTGATCGGGATTTACTATGCCAGCGTCTTGTCCTGGGCTGGCAGCTATATGTTCTATTCCTTTGGACAGCAGTGGGGCACAGATACCCAAGGCTTCTTCTTCAATACTTACCTGCAAAATGGTGAGGGTCTGACTCTCGGTTTTGTACCTGTGCTGTTCTTTGGTCTGGTGGTCGTTTGGGCAGCAGTCATGCTGATTCTTTACGGTGGAGTACGCCGTGGGGTGGAACTGGCGAATAAAATCTTTATGCCATTGCTGGTGATTTTATTCACGATCCTGGTGATTCAGGCAGTCCGTTTACCGGGTGCAGTCGATGGCTTAAATGCTTTCTTCACACCAAACTGGGAAGCGATGACCAACTATAAAGTCTGGTTAGCTGCTTTTGGTCATATCTTCTTCTCATTGTCAGTGGGCTTCGGGATCATGTTGACCTATGCGTCTTACCTGAAACGCAAAACTAACCTGACCGGTTCCGGGATTGTGGTGGCATTGGCCAACTCGTCTTTTGAAATTCTGGCGGGTATTGGTGTCTTTGCCGCGCTTGGTTTTATGGCGTTCAGCTCAGGTGCGAAAGTTGAAGATGTAGTATCTGGCGGTATTGGTCTGGCCTTTATTGCGTTTCCGAAAATCATTTCCAGTTTAGGTGCAGGTGGTGACCTGTTCGGTTTCCTGTTCTTTGGTTCATTGACGGTTGCTGGTATTACCTCGATGGTCAGTATCCTGCAAGTTCCGATTGCTGCGTTCCAGGACAAACTGGGCTGGTCAAAGAACAAGTCAGTGACGATTATTGCTGGTGGTTCAGCAGTGATTTCTACCCTGATGTTCTCGACACATAGTGCCATTACCTTTGTCGATATCATCGACTACTTTGCCAATAACATCGGTATTGTCGGTGGCGGTCTGTTATCGATTATTCTGTTGTCGTGGTTCCGTCGTCCGTTAATGAAACAGCTGGAAGGCCATGTGAACGAGTTTGCCAGCGTGAAACTGGGTGCCAGCTGGAACTTCATGCTGACGGTGATCACGCCGTTGTCATTATTGCTGGCATTGGGCTTGACCCTGAAATCGATTATGGCAGAAGGTTATGGTGGCTATGCTGCCAGTACCCTATGGATGGTAGGTGGAGGAGTGATGGCATTCTTTATTCTGGGTGCCATTCTGTTCAGCCTGATCAAAGACCGTCACAGCTAGGAGAGCGACTATGAATACATCTGCACTAATCATGATGATCATCTCCATCGTTTTATTATGGGGTGGTCTGGTACTGGCTGTGATTCATCTGGCAAAAAATCCGGAAGAACCAGAAGACTAAAAATCTTCACATAAACCTACTGTTACCATAAATGGAAGTCATTATCATCCTTGATGATAATGACTTTTTTAATGGTTGATGCTTTGACATGATTTCCGTTTCAGATGGACAAGTCTATCTTTAAGTGAAAGAGGACTCCACCCGACAGTCAGGGTGGAGGTGAATTTCACAGATTTTAACCTTGTTGGTTTTGAATGTAATTTTTAATAATATCCAAAGACGCACCACCGCACGACCCTGCAAAATAAGACCTTGACCATAAAACAGGTTTTGCATAACTACCACGTAAATCTAAAAATTCATTCCGCATTCTTCTGCTTGTTACCGATTTTAAATTATTCACCAACTTACTAAGCTGAACAGTTGGTGGGTACTGAATAAGCATGTGAACATGGTCAGCCTCACCATTACATTCTTTTAGTTCTGCATCAAAATCTTTGCATATTTCGGCTACATACTCACTAAAATACTTATGATGTAGATCATTTAGGATTTTCTTTCTGTACTTTGTAATAAATACTAAGTGTACGTGTAAGTTAAAGGCTGAATAGCGGTTTTTATAGATTTCAGTCATTGTTTGATTGTTCATTTAATGATAGCATTTGATTATATTAACACATACATACTCATTTATGAAAATCAACAAAGCGTATAAATTTAGGCTTGAGCCTAATGCAGAGCAGGAGCTTGTTTTAAACAAGTTGCTTGGCTCTGCACGTTTTGTTTGGAATCAAATTTTAGCTGTATCGTTCGAGATGCTTGCTAATAATGAGCGAATCAACAAAGTTAATTTAGTCAATAAAATTCCTGAATTACGAAAAAAACCTGAGTGTGCTTTTCTAGAAAACAGTTCAAATGGCGTTTCACTTCAACAAAAAGTGCGTGATCTTGGTGATGCCTGGGGGAAGTTCTTTGACCCGAAAGAACAAGCCAAGTTAAAGCAAAAACCATTTAAAGCCAAAAAACCAAGATTCTTCAAATTGCCTGATGGTCGTGAAGTCCAACTTAGACCACTTATGCCACGATTCAAAAAGAAATCTAATGGCTATGATTCCATTCGTATTGTTCAATTTGATAGATATTGCTGGGTTAAAGGTAACCAAGTTAAGTTACCTAATGACATTGGCATTGTGAAATTCAGAAAATCACAAAATATTGTGGGTGAGATTAAGAACGTCACAATCTCAAAGCATGTCGGAAAATGGTATGTGTCATTTGG
>NZ_JAMXXL010000058.1:0-6977 GCF_024129685.1 Acinetobacter lwoffii
CGCAGATTATGCACGAATGCCAAGAAATTTGGAGTGCAAATATTAACCAAAAAGAAGATCATTTTTTGATTTATGAAAGAGATCTAATATTTATCCATAAATAAACCCGCTTTAAAGCGGGTTTATTTTTATCTCATATGAGAGATTACATATTTGGATATGAGCAGCACTGCTGCGCAAGATGAGGCAGGTAAAATAACGTTTTAGCCTGCCGCAAGGATATTACATATTCGGATAGTTCGGACCACCGCCACCTTCCGGTGTTACCCAGGTGATGTTCTGAGATGGATCCTTGATGTCACAGGTCTTGCAGTGCACACAGTTGGCTGCATTGATCTGGAAACGCTTAGAACCGTCATTATTTTCCATGATTTCATAGACACCCGCTGGGCAGTAACGCTGCGCAGGTTCATCCCATGTCGGTAGGTTGACTTCCACCGGAATGGACGGGTCAGTCAGTTTCAAATGCGCTGGCTGGTTCTCTTCATGCACGGTATTCGATACAAACACTGAAGACAGACGGTCAAAGGTCAGCTTGCCATCCGGTTTTGGATAGTTTGGCTTGAAGCTTTCAGCCGCCTGGGTTTTTAGCGCCGCATGGTCTTGAACCAGATCATGCAAGGTGAAAGGTACTTTAAACACGTTCTGGTCGATAAAGTTGAATGCACCCCCGATCCATTGACCGAACTTGTGCATTGCCGGGCCAAAGTTACGCGAGTTGTATAACTCTTCTTTTAGCCAGCTATGGTTGAACTTGTCGGTATAAGCAGTCAGTTCTTTGACAAAGAAATCTTCGCCTTCCACTACACGTGCCACCGCCAGATCACCGCCTTTTTCTACACCGGCAGCTATCGCTTCAAAGACCGCTTCACCGCAGAGCATGCCGGATTTCATTGCCGTATGAGAACCCTTGATCTTGGCAAAGTTCAGGAAGCCGGCATCATCACCAATTAACGAGCCACCTGGGAAAGTGAATTTTGGTAATGAGTTAAAACCACCTTTGGTCACAGCACGAGCACCATAAGAAATACGCTTACCACCTTCCAGATATTGCTTAATTAATGGATGGGTTTTCCAGCGCTGCATTTCCATGAAGGGATACATATGCGGGTTGGTGTAAGACAGATCTACGATCATGCCCAGAGTCACCTGGTTATTCTCAGCATGGTATAACCACCAGCCACCTGAAGAACCAGTTTCATTTAGTGGCCAGCCGGCACCATGCATGACCAGACCCGGTTTATGCTTGGCAGGATCGATTTCCCAAAGCTCTTTAATGCCGATACCGTAATGTTGCGGATCCGCGTCCTTGTCCAGGTTGAACTTCTGGATCAGACGTTTACCTAAATGACCACGGCAGCCTTCAGCAAAAATCGTGTATTTGGCATGCAGTTCATAACCCGGGGTAAAGTTATGCGTTGGTTCGCCATCTTTACCAATGCCCATGTCACCGGTTTGGATGCCTTTGACTGTGCCATCGGCATGATACAGAATTTCCGAGGCTGCAAAGCCTGGGAAGATCGACACTTCCAGTTCTTCGGCTTTCTGGCCTAACCAGCGCACCACGTTGCCAAGCGAGATGACATAGTTGCCATCATTATGCATGGTTTTAGGCACCATCCAGTGCGGTGCTTCCTGTGATTTTTCATCTGACAGCAGGAAGAAGGTTTTATCTTCGGTCACCGGGACATTTAGCGGGGCGCCCTGTTCTTTCCAGTCGGGGAACAGCTCGTTCATGGCACGTGGTTCAAGCACAGCACCAGACAGAATATGTGCACCGACTTCGGAGCCTTTTTCTACGACACAAACGGACAAATCGTTTAAGTTGTTTTCAATTGCAAGTTGACGGATTTTGATCGCAGCAGAAAGACCCGCAGGGCCTGCGCCTACGATGACGACGTCAAACTCCATCGATTCACGTTCGATGTGTTCCATGTAGGACTCCTCATATTACTATTCGGTGGCAACCATAATCATATGATTGGGTGCTGCCATAAGTGTTCTTGGTTCCTAGACACAAAAATGCTGGTGTCTTTGATAATCTGGGCTAGTATAGTTTTAAAGCCGGTTTTAGCCAATTGGCTGAAACATATTATTTTTCCGTCATTAAGGTCTTCTTTTATGGATAAGCCAGTACCCAGCACAAATCCGACGAAAAAAGTAACTTATCCCGATGATAAAAATTTAATGGATATCGCACAATACTTAAAAGATGCACAGGGCAGTCACAAAAGGTCAATACCCCCTTTGGAGCAATGGCAGCCAAAGCATTGTGGCACAATGGATCTCAAGGTTTTAGCCAACGGCGAATGGTGGCACGAAGGTCAATTGATCAAGCGTCAGCCGATGATTGACCTGTTTGCAACGGTGCTCTGGAAAGAAAACGATAAATTCTATCTAAAAACACCAGTAGAAATGATTGAAATCGAAGTTGAAGATGAACCTTTATTTGTCAATCAGGTCGATCAGGTTGAGATCAATGGAGTGACTTATCTGCAACTGGGCACGACTACGCAAGACCTGATTGTTGTCGATGCTGAACATCCAATCTTTATGCGTGAATATAAAGGTGAACTACGGCCTTATGTGCATGTGCGTTTCGGGATCAATGCCCTAATCCAGCGCGCTGCATTTTTACATCTGGTCGAGATGGGAGAGCTTGATGAAAATCCGGCAGGCGAAACCGTTTTAAGTTTGAAAAGTGGTGATTTAGACTTGCATTTGAGCACCTGAGGTTTAAGCTTGATCGCTAGAAATTTCAAACAAGCCACCTGCAACGTTATGAGCGCTATTCAACCAATTTCCCAGCTATTAGACCCGATGCCCAATGCCACGGCAGATGCGCCGATTGGTATTTTTGACTCAGGCGTAGGCGGCTTGTCAGTCGCCCTGGAAATTGCCCGCCATTTGCCCAATGAGCGCTTTGTCTATTATGCGGATACTGCACATGTGCCTTATGGTCCGAGAGATGATCAGGAAATTCGTGCCCTGACGGCTCAGGCGGTTGAGTGGCTGTATCGTCAAGGTTGTAAAGTTGCGGTGGTGGCGTGTAATACCGCTTCCGCTTTTAGTCTGGATTATTTGCGTGACTATTATGGTGAAAACTTTCCGATTATCGGTTTGGTACCTGCGCTTAAACCGGCAGTCCTGAATACCCAGTCAAAAACGGTGGCGGTATTGGCCACGCCTGCAACCTTCCGTGGCCAGCTGATTAAAGATGTCATTTCCCGTTTTGCTGAACCGGCTCAAGTCAAAGTCCTGCCTGTGACCAGTCTGGATCTGGTGCCTTTTGTTGAGGCTGGGGAGCAGATGAGTGCAGCCTGTTTGCAGACATTAAAAGAGATTTTACAACCAGTTGTAGATCAGGGCGCTGATTATTTAGTGTTAGGATGTACACATTACCCCTTCCTAAAATCGTCAATTCAGTATATTTTTGGTCAAAAGCTGACATTAATTGACTCAGGATTCGCGGTTGCAAGACAAACGGCCCGAATTTTAATTAAAAATGGGTTATTATTTGAGCATGAGTCTAAAGAAAGCGTGAAAATTGAATTGGTGGTGAGTGGGCAGAATGCTGAACAGCTCCGACCGATTTTGCAGCACCTGATTCCGGCCGATTTAAAATGGCAGGTCAGTAATATGAGTGCAGTTTAAAACTCATTTTTATAATTTAAGAAGAAAGATATTTTGATTTTGGGGTGGCCATATTGGGTAAAGAAGCATGTGATGATGCATTTTTTACCCAAATGTACAGGAGAAGAGGATAGCCCATGCTGGATAAACGGTACCAAGTGTTCATCTCAACCTCTGGGGCAGAAATGCAACCGGAGCGTATCATTCTGTCTCAAACACTGGTAGGAATGGGGTTTTTCTCGTGGGGACTGGAACAGCGTACACCGCTGAATACTGCATTTGCACGCCGCCAGATTGATGACTGTGATTATGTCGTGATTCTGCTGGGAAGCCAGTATGGAGAGCAGTCGGTATCGGGTGTTGGCTATATGCATCTCGAATATATTTATGCAGTGACCAAGCAAAAACCGATTATTGTGTTTATGCATGATGATCCGGCATCACGTGAAAGTGCATTGCATGATGCCAAACCGGAATTACAGGAAAAATTCAAGGAATTCCGTCAACTATTACAGCAGGAAGTCGATCAGGTCTTTACTTACCGCAGCCTGCGCGATCTGGAAATGGCAGTGCGTTTTAACATGCCGCAAATGTTGGAGCGCTATCCGGTGACTGGCTGGGTGCGTCCGCAAAATACCCAGGCGCTGCATGACGAGATTGACCAGCTTAAAGCCAAAGTGGCTCAACTGGAACGTGATGGCGGAACTGCAGAAGTTGATCCATTCCTGAGCTTGCCCAAAGTAGCGATGCATGAAATTTTTTCTTTTGAATACCGGATGCATGCTTATCAGGATGGTAACTTCAAGGAAATCAAAGTCCAGAAGAAACTGACTTGGGCGCAATTGTTGGCGTTGCTGGGCTCCACCTTTGTCAATCCGACCCCTGAGGAATTTTTCTCGAAGCGCATGAATGAATATCTGAATGAAACCGGTTTGCAGGATGCACGGGTACAGATGCCGCGTGCACATGCAGTGGCGCGTGCCCAGATGAATATCCGTGCCTTGCATAGTTTAAAAATTCAAATGCGCCAGAATGACTGGATTGTGCCATCCGGTCGTGATGACCGACAGCGCATGCTGTGGCAGATCACGCCAAAAGCGCAAAAATTGCTGGATAGCAGCTTGCTGGATTTAGATCGCACTTTTCAATATAAGTCAGCGTATTAATCCATAGAGAGAATAAATAAAAAGCTGTTAAAGTACAGGGGTTGATATCCTGACGGACGAACTGAATGTATTCTACTGCTAAAGCGAAAGTGACGATTATATTGGCAAACTTGGGCACACCAGATAAGCCTACGATTCCTGCGGTACGCCGTTTTCTCAAGCAGTTTTTATCTGATCAGCGTGTGATAGAAATTCCTAAACCGATTTGGCAAATCATTCTGCGCTTATTCATTTTGCCCTTCCGTCCAAAGCGGGTATCACAGGCCTATGCGCAGGTATGGGGACAGGATTCGCCGATGCGTGAAATTCTGTTTGAGCAGGTCGCAGCAGTCAAGACGCATCTCACCCAGCTTTATCCGCAGTTTGAACTGAATGTGGTACCTGCAATGACCTACGGCAATCCGAATATTCAGGATGTCTTGGCACAGGTCTCAGCGCAGCCACAGGAACACATGATTCTATTTCCCTTGTTTCCACAATATTCTGCCACTTCGACCGCACCTCTATACGATGCAGTGGCGAAATGGGTGGTGAAACAGCGCAATTTACCCGGTTTGACAGTGATCCGGGATTATTATCAACATCCTTTATTTATCCAGTCGCTGGCTCAAAGTGTACGTGATTATCAGGCAATTCATGGTCAACCAGAGAAATTGTTGATGTCTTTCCACGGCATTCCACAGCCATATGCCGATAAAGGCGATCCTTATGCCGACCGTTGTCGCATCACGGGTAAATTGGTGGCGGAAGTACTAGGTTTAAATGAAGATCAATACGCGATCAGCTTCCAGTCGCGGTTTGGTAAACAGGAGTGGATCAAGCCCTATACCGATGTTTTACTTGAAGATTGGGCGAAGCAGGGGGTGAAATCCATTCAGGTGATGAGTCCTGCATTTTCTGCGGACTGTCTGGAAACGCTTGAAGAGCTGGCAATCGAAAATGCCGAGACTTTTAAAGCACTAGGCGGAGAAAGCTATAGTTATATTCCGGCATTAAATAGCCGTGAAGATCATTTGCGATTGCTCAACAGTCTGCTACAGGCTAATCTGGATGCATTGACACAGACACTTGCCCATTAACTTGCCCGAGGTTTTTCACCCCATGTTACAAGTCAAAATTGTTCCAGTTACTGCATTTCAGCAAAACTGTTCCATCGTTTGGGATGCGGACACTAAAGAAGCCATTTTGATTGATGCAGGGGGCGAACCTGAAAAACTGAAAGCTGAAGTTGACGCGCTGGGTTTAACGGTTAAAGCCTTATGGCTGACCCATGGCCATCTGGATCATGCGGGTGCTGTGGGCGCGTTAAAAAAGGCTTGGGATATACCAGTAATCGGACCACATAAGGAAGATGCATTCTGGCTTGACATGATTCAAGAAGTTTCGGCACGTTATGGTTTTCCGATTCCGGAAAAAGTTGAAGTGACCCAGTGGCTGGAAGGTGGTGAAGTGCTCAAACTCGGCAATGAGGAGTTCGAAGTGCGTTTTGCTCCAGGCCATACGCCGGGTCACGTGATGTTCTATAACAAAAATTATGACTTGTTATGGACAGGTGATGTCTTGTTCAAAGGCTCAATTGGCCGGACTGATTTCCCGCGTGGCAATCATCAACAGCTCTTAGATTCAATTCAGCGTGAATGTTTCAGCCTGCCAGATGAAACTCAATTCATTTCAGGACATGGGCTGATCAGCACCATTGGTTTTGAAAAGCAGCATAATCCGTTTGTTGCAGGTAAAGCGGGTTAAAAGCGTAAATAAAAGACCAACATAGTTTGGTCTTTTATCTTTATTCTGAAAAGGGATTATTGCGAAGTTGTCGCGTTTGCATGTGTATGAGCCAAGCGGCAAAAGCAAAAAGCACACCCAATACAATAAATAAACTATCTTGTTGGAAAATGCCGACTCCCAACGAAAGAAGTGCGAGTAGACCAACCCCAATTAATATGACTCTTAAAATAATATAACCCATATTATTGCTCTAAAAATAATGTGAAAATTTAGAGTAGAACAATAATACTAAGGCTTTATGAAAGATGTTAATTCGTGTTGCTTTATCTAAGTAATTTTATAAAATTCATATGATTTATTTAGGGTCTGTTGACATTTACTGTTCATAATTAACCCTATAAAGGTAGCCATAAAAATATACAGGCTAAAGCAACAGAACTTTGATAATTT
>NZ_JAMXXL010000059.1:0-6913 GCF_024129685.1 Acinetobacter lwoffii
CATGGTGATAAAAACCATCATAAACCAGACATTTTTATTGGTGAGAATATAGACACTTTAAATGGGTTCTAACACACTGATTTCGTATAATGCCCATTATGTTAAATGGGGGGATTAGATCCATCCTCCAGTAATAAAATCTCCTGAATCATATCCAATAGAGTACCCAACCTTTCTTTCTGGGTAAGCGGTTTTATAATGATTCATTGACGCTTGTGCCAGTTTAAGTGCATAAGCTAAGAACAAAGGATATTCAGCATAATTATCCAGTTCTGTTTCATCTGCTAAATCTTCAATAGATCGTAAAATTTCAGAGCTAAAAGTGCCTTGCTCAGAATAGTATGTTCTAGCTTCAGACATCCAATCTAAGTTATCTTCTTCTGCAATGTATTGATCTGATACTGCAAAATATAGATATCCATTATCAGAAAGACCAAACCAAAACCCTTGCTCAATAAAGGGAGAAGCCTCTTTTTCTAAAGAGTCAATTACGTGGGCTGCTAAACTTTTAACTTCTGTTGTGTAATCTAATTCTTTGAATAGGTCCCAACTTTTGTTTGGCTGCATTTCATGACAATGATTGATGATCGTTGTCATGAAATTATCAATATCTAGATCATTTTTATGAAGATCAATTTCTTTAAAGATTTTTACGAAGTCAAATGACATAAATAGCCTACATTTTTCCAAAATTTAAATAATTAAGAAACGGTTAGATTCCCTAAAATTAACATAATGCACGTTATACGAAATTTAAAAAATGATATTATCCTTATGATAATTAAAGAAATTTAAAAATTTCGTATAATCGCCATTATGTTAAATCACTCTAATTTTTCATCTTAATAAAGTATTATTAATAACATAACGAATTAAATATAACTTTGATTTGAAGGCATAAAATGAAATTTTTCAAACTTGCATCTATTGCTCTAGGACTGATCTTTTCTATGGAAACTTTGGCAAATCCAACATTTTCAAATGAGTTATTAACAAAGGCTGAAAATGGTGATTCATCAGCACAATTAGAATTAGCCGATGTATATATACATGGTTACGGTATTGAAGAAGATGAAGCTCAAGCCGAAAGCTGGGCTATTAAGTCAGCGGAAAGTGGCAATATCGATGCAATGTATTGGCTTGGTGATGGGTATGCGACATATGCTGGTTTAGTTGAAGATATGGACCCAACTGATGCTGAAGAACATTATAAGAAAGCTTTTGTGTGGTTCTCAAAAGGATCTGACTTAAATCATACTGATTCTATGGTGGGTTTAGCTAATTTATATCGTAATGGTGAGGGAGTTACTGAAGATACTGCTAAGGCATTAGATTTATTTAAAAAAGCTGCGTCTCTTGGCAGTAAAGAGGCTATGAGGGATCTTGAATTTATGTATCGATATGGAATAGGTGTAGAAAAAAATTTAGATAAAGCAAAATTTTGGGAAGATAAGGCACAGATGTAACTATGTAGAATAATTAAAATTAACATAATACACCTTATACGAAATGTATGATATTTCTTATTATATATCAGTATATTAAATTAAGCCGTTCTGGAGTATAGGGCACCAGAACGGCTTTTTATTGATTATTCATGTTCCACGCTTATTTACCAACCAATGTTCCACGGTTTTATGCAATCTAATTTAACCATAAAGTTTTAATTTTAGAAAATTAATATGAGACTTGATAAAAAAACCACCAATAATCGCGGTTTCTTTCAATGACAACTTATGTGTCGTTCAATGACATTTTATGCGTCGCAAATGACAACTTATGTGTCGCGTGACGTTATCCGCTTTAAATAAACATTTGATGATTGGATGTTTTTCAAAATCAGTTAGTGCTACTTCAAAATTGTCACGCTGCATTGAAGGTGACATTTCTTCTGCAACATGACTTTATGCTGAATAATATTTAATAATAGCAAACTAGAGCCTGTCATCAATTAGCTTGAGAAAATCTAACCTGTCCTCATTATTTTTTCATGACTAAACGCTATGCATTAAGAGATGATCAGTGGGAGCAGATTAAGGATCTGTTACCTGGACGAGCGAGTACTGTTGGAGTAACTGCCAAAGATAACAGGCTATTTGTTGAAGCAGTATTGTATCGGTATCGTTCAGGTATTCCATGGCGAGACTTACCCGAATGCTTTGGGGATTTTAGAGTTGTGCACACTCGCTTTAGCCGTTGGGTTAAAGCAGGCGTATGGCAGAAAGTTTTTGAAGTGCTATCACATGAAAGTGATAATGAATATGCCATGCTAGACTCAACCATTGTGCGTGCTCATCAACACAGCGCCGGAAAAAAAAGAACAGGCAATCGGACGCAGTAAAGGTGGTTTAAGTACCAAAATTCATGCCCGTACTGATGCTTTAGGCAACCCAACAGGATTTTATCTCACTGCCGGGCAGACTCATGACTTAAATGGTGCTGATGTGCTGCTGGACTTATCGTTAAGTCAGACTTGGCTCATGGATAAAGCCTATAATTCTAAGGATCGGGTGATTGATCCAATCCATAAGATCAAGGGTCAGATCGTGATGTCATCCAAAAGTAACGCGATTGATCAGCGTGATTATGACCAACATCTTTATAAAGCAAGACATCTGATCGAGAACTTCTTCGCCAAGCTCAAGCAGTATCGAGGTATTGCTACGCGCTATGATAAATTGGCTCAAAACTTCCTGTCAGCAATCTACCTTGCTTCAATCATGATATGGCTTAATTGATGACACGCCCTAAGCATAATAGGCACAAAAAACTGTTAAAGCGGTTTTAATACTTCTGTAGTAATTTTCAGGTTTCCACGCCCGATTACAGATTTTGCTGTAACCTAATTATCAAATGGGTATCTTTTTCTTTGATCAAACCAAATTAGAATATTTTATTGATTTGTAAATGAAAAATATAAATAAATAAATAACGTATGGATCAAATTGAAAGCGAAGAAAAAAATCAAATTCGCGGATTTTCAGGCCTTTTAATCACTTATTAAGCTTAGGCTATTTCACCTAAGGAATCATGTTACATAGCTTCCAGCAGCAGACAAAACGCAATGGATAATGCGATGTTTTTCGGTTCTGTTGATCCATAAAAAATACTTAAGTCTCTATTATTAAGCTATAAATGAGCAGCAAGAAATTTTTCTAGTCAGGTAAATGATATTCATGCACACGTAGCTATCTCGAACAAATTCACAGAATTTGGCTGCACTTACATCCAAATTGTCATTTGAAATTAGCTCAATTAAGGTAGCGCTGTCTTTCAAACCTTTGTGTAACAAAGCGTGCATAAGTCATATATACTTAGATTCAGATATGATCTCCAATCGCTAAATATCGTACACTCAACCACGCAAGTACCCATCGCACGGCGCTTAATGACGCTTGTTGAGACATTATTCTAAAATAATCATATTTATTATGTTTCATCACTACCGGAAAAAACTGATGTTCTATAAGAAGTGAAAGCATAGGTTTATCTTCTGCCGTAAAATGCATCAATACTTTTGTTACATTACTCTCATACAACCATTTTTTTATTAACCAATTATAAGTGTCTGATTGGTTTCGTTCTAAATAATCAAATCGCTCTAAAATTTTTTGTGCGGAATTAAAATCTACAGCACTTAGTAATTCAGGCAAACGTGCTAACTTTCCTTGTGTCAATAATGGATGTCTTCCTATATTTGAACCACGTTTACCTGAAGGAATGTTTGACATCGTAATTAAAGCTCTCTTCCAGGACTCAATATCTAATTGTGGCTGCCCCTGCCCAGAAATAAGATACCGCTCAATATCTTCAATATTTTGAAATAGTTCGTGTTTAATTACTTTACCCGTCGAATTTCCTCTTTTTTGAGCATAGATTACCCACCTCTGAGTTTGTCTTTTTTTGAGTACATATTTTTCGATGGTATCTCTCAACTCATATTTTAGATTACTATTCTGTTGGTTAATCGCTTGGAAATGCCTGAATAAATTACTCCGACTCATGACTCGCTTAAAAAATGCAGTATGTAAATTGGGTTGCTGTTGTTGCATGCTATAGGCATAAGTAGCTAGAAATAAGATATGAATATAATGCTTTAATGTTGTCGATTCATGTAAATGTCCAAGTACTCGACCAATCGCCTTAATCCCTTGACCGACCTGTCCTTCATTGCCTACTAGCGTATTAAATTGCTCATTCGATGGCATCCAAGTTTGTAGCCATGGAAGTTCTATCGTCAGCGCTTTAAAATCCACCACTGTTTGCAAACACTTTAAAGTATATGCACTTGCAAACGTATGTCTTAAATGATGTAAGCTGAGATCAACATCTCCAGTGACTTTCTTTAATATTTGAGATATTTGATCAAAAAAAGGCTTATGTTCACTGTTCTCATCAGACATTAATATCGAATATTTTTTATTTTGATAAACATCATCTAATCCCTTTTTAATCGTCTGACTTAATAAATTCATCGGAACAACACGTTCTGATCCGAGTGTTTTTAGCTGATGCTCACCATAAGGACGAATTCTGAGCATATCCTCATCAATATCTAAGGGCCGTAAATGAAGTGTCTCTGAACGGCGTACACCCATCGCCGCAGATAAACGAAAATGACGCTGAATCCCTAGACGTAAAACAGTATCATTCACCCCAGATTCTACAGATTGTAATATTTGAACGATCTGCCGCACTTCATTTTTTGAAAAAACCTTAGCACTTGCTTGATGCGCTGTACGCTTGTGTAACTTTATACGATCATCATTTAATTGAATTAAAAATTCTCTAAAGCGATTCCACGCAGCGAGATGCTTGCGGTGTGGAAAATGCTCTTGCGTCAACTCCATCCATTTTTGAAATACATCTTCATCAATCTGGCTATCTTTTGTTAAATCTTCTGAAAACCCCAATATACCTGCACTGACGATGGCCAAATGTAGATGAATCATATTTCGATTCTGTAGACTTAACTCTTCTGCATCACAGCGTAAAATCAACCATTGCACAAAGCATGTTAATAAATTGACTGAGTAGTGATTCGTTTTATTACTAGCAAGCTGTTTAAGCCAAATGCTTGATCTAGACTCACCTTTTAGTTGCTGAATCATCGCTAAAATATCAGACAAATGTAGTTGCTCATCGCCTATTTCTATTTCACTTTCTGGCTCAGTGCTATCTAAACCTGTGGTTAATTTTTCATATTCGGATAATCGTAATAATTCATTTATTGAAAGATCTTCAGTCAGGACTTGGCCTGATATATAACCTGCAATCAACGGAGTGCTATTTAACATCACCTTTTGCTGTAAAGCTTTCAACCATTGAGCTAACGATAGAGTTGACTTAAGCCCTATTTGTTTTAAATATGTATTAAAACACTTTTGCCAAGCCGTTCTTTGTTGATTTCTTGACTGTGCTAAAATCTCTTTTAATCGAGGCTGTAGATACTGTCGGTCTACTAATATTAAAGTCGAGACATAAGGACTTAACAGTACTGTACGGCGTATCTTCGTCACAGATCTATCATTATTCACTGTTAGCTCAACGAGCCGACTATTCCCCATAGCGACTATATATTGATCAGAAGCAATAAACTCCAACATCGCTTGTAAATGGCTCACTCTGCACAGTTGTGAATACATGGAGAGTACAACCAGCAAACGTCCTATTTCAATATCACAATTTTGATGTTCAGGTAAATGTTCTAAATCCTTCTGAATAAGATCAAGTAAGTTTTGTTCAGTATAACTCCATGTACTAAAACTATTTTCAGATGTCAGCCACGTACGATTAGCTTTTTGAGGAAGTTGAACGAATAAAGGAATTTTAGTTTTATCGCGAATATAAGAACAATATGCCTTTATGGCTTCTGGCAAATCAATGTTTGTATTTTTAGCTAAATGGGAAGCTAATACATGTCCAAGCTCTAAAGCTACTTGTGGCTCAGGATTTTCCTCAAAAATCAACGGACAATAGGACTCATACTCTGAGTTTTTCAGCCATTCTTTTACATCATTCTCTGAATATTGTATTCTCAGCTTCGTCTCTACTTGAGCTGTTTTAGTCTCTTGGGTTAAAACAAATGTTGGAATATGCTTGATTTTAAAAAAATCAAAACCTTCAAGACATTCGAAACCTAATTGTTTTTGCAAGTTTTCTTGTACATCAAGCCACTGTTGTTGAAAAGCTGATACAGGAAATACAGATAACATATCCCATGGATGACGACCCCGTATCCAGTGCCCAAGTCCAGCGTCCTTGAACCGTCCAGGTAACTGATTATAATCAGAGCGAACCAACTTCCGTGCCCAATTTCTAACTAAACCTTCAATCTGATGAGGAGCACAAAGTTGCACAGCATAAGATGATAAATCAACACGTGGTTCAATTTGCTCCCCTAGCATTCCCATCAAACCACGTAAACCTTGAATCTGTTTGATCAACGCTTGCGTCAATGGCACATAACGATCGGTTGATTCATCTTGATGATGTTTATCTTGAATCAATGCCCAGCCTTGCTGACTGATCCACTTTGGAAAGGGCTGCTTAATTCCTCGTCCTGCAGTTGCAAGATTCATCCATAATGCTGTATACAACGTCAAGCTATCAAAGAGCACCTGCCAATTTTTATGTTCAGAAGCCTGATTTATTCTCTTTTTTATTCGTGTAATTTCATTTTGTATTTCAACAATCTTTATTCCAATTGGGCTACCCACACGCTTATTGGAAGAGTATATATATTCAGGAATATTAGGGTGTGTTGACACTTTTAGCTTAAAAAAATAGCGAAGTAGTAAAATCAAATCGCCAAACCCAATGTTACTATTCGCTATGCCTCGTACCATGCTGACAGATCAACACTGGCAAAAGTTGAAAGTTATTCTGCGTAATTTATCCATTCACCACAACT
>NZ_JAMXXL010000060.1:0-5389 GCF_024129685.1 Acinetobacter lwoffii
TTTGCTTTTGCTCTTTATTTCGATTTATCGAAATTACCAACATGTATATGTTGGTCAGGGGATTACAAAGGGGATTTACCCCTTGTCGCACCATTGGATGAAATCCAATGGCTAAGTGCGCCCTTCGGGAAAACCACGATAGCATGGGCTGTCTTGAATTTCAATTCAAACAGACCTATGCTTGAGGGGGATTCCTTGAGATGGTGATGGTATGAGTGTTGAAACTTTAGAGCAAAAAATTGCAAAGCAAGAAGAACGATTAAGACAACTAAAAGCACAAAAACAAGCTATTGCTGCTCGTGAAAAAAAGAAAAATTCTGATCGACAAAGAAAAGATGATACTAGACGTAAAATTCTACTGGGGGCTTGGGTTCTAAACAAACTGAAAAATGATGAATCTTTTAAGGGTCAACTAACCGATTTTGAAAAGTTTTTAAGCACGGAAAGTAAGACTGAAGAAAATAGGCAGAAAGATAAAGATCTTTTTAATGGATTTATTTGGGATAAGACCTAAATTTCGCATAAGAGATTTTATGTTAAATAGGTTCGATTAAGCAGATCGTCTTCTAATTTTGAACATTGCTCATCATCAATGACTCCGGTAATACTTTGTAGCCACAACCCATCTGCTGCTAAACGAAGTAACTCTAAATCAGGATGACTATCCGTTTCTGCATGTTGAGATAATCTATTTTTTAGCCATTCCATCCAAATTTTATTAAAGGTAGGCTCTGTGATCATAGTCATTGATAACGCTGACCAAGCAGAAACCACCCCATCTATTTGATGGATAAAAGAACTATGAATATAAGCTCGTGTGAATTTACCATATTCTGTTTGATCGCGTTTAATCAAGTATTCAACTGTTTGATCTAAATCAAGAATTATTTGATTGAACATTTCTTCTATCAAATTTTTTTTATTCGGGAAATGGTGAAATACCCCCCCTTTTGTTATACCTACTGCTGTAGCAATATTTTGAATAGAAACACCAGAAATACCCTTTTGAGAAACAAGAATAGTTGCCTGTTCAAGGATGCGCTTTCGAATAACCTCTGGTTGCTTCTTTTGTTGCCGAATTTCTTTCACTTAATGACCTGCTGATTGCGAAAATAAATTAATAATTATTACGCCAGATACGATAAAACCAATTCCAATTAAAGCAGGATTATCTAGTGTCTGTTTAAAAACAAAGTAGCTAACTACAGCAGTTAGAACAATCCCAACACCAGCCCATATAGCGTATGCGATACCTAAAGGGATTGTTTTAATAACTTGTGATAATAAATAAAATGCCGTGCTAAAAGAAATAAAGACCATCACGCTTGGAAAAAGTTTTGTAAACCCTTCCGATTTAACTAAAAAACTACTTCCAATCACTTCGGAAACTATTGCAAATCCAAGTAATACATAAGCGAGTAACACACTGTTCATAAGTAATCATACCTAAAATACCAATCGGAAGGTATGTTAAATTTTCAAAAAAAAATTATCAATAATTATTTTAGATTTTCTAAAATTAACATAATACACCTTATACGAAATGCTATTTTTTATTTCATATAAATCATAAGCTTATCGCATAGTAAAAAGCCCAACCACTACCGATTGGGCTTTTTTATTGATTTATCACGTTCCACGCCTATTCTTTGATCAATGTTTCACGGTTTTAATTAAATAAACTGAATAATTCAATCTGCACGATTTAAGCGATTATCTTGAATAAGATCATCCAATTTATCTTCTAAATCTTCAATCTTATATTTGAGCGATAAAATAGAATTTTTTAAACGCTCATTTTCAGGAGCATCAGGATTTTTTAATTGATTAAAAATTTCTAATAATTCGGTGCGATTAGTGCTTAACCTTTCAATGTCACTTTCAATAGCCATTCTTGGTGTCCACAGAGCAAGTAAACTTTGCTCATAGTCTTTGAGTTCTTGATGGCTCATTGCATCTAATTCAGCTCTAGTTTTCATGGTTTAAAATCCGTCTTGCTATGAAGAGCTTTAAAAATCCGCTTTGCTGTTTCCTCTCTTACACTTTTTGGATCTCGTAAGATGCCACTAATCCAAAGGGCAAAACTAGGATAGTCCTGGAAGTTACTTAGGTCTGATAGCTCAGAAAGTTTAGATAAAATAGCACTGTACTTGTTAATTTGAGCATCAGACAGGTTGCAGAACATATCTATTGTTTTTGGATCTCGCTCAGGAGCTATTAATTTTGGCTTAGATTTTTCTTTCACAGTGAACTTAAAGCCGACAACAGAACGTCCTTTTTTAACTGGACTATAGTCAACTGTTACATCGGTAAATTCATTAATTTCATCTAATGAGCTCTTCAAAACTCTTCGTTTTAAGTTCCTCAAATCTCTATAAGATTCTGGTAAACCAAACTCTGTAAACATTTCATCTAGCGTTAATTCAAAGCCATTTTTTGCCTGATTTTTTTTCGCTAAATGGTAAAAGTCTATTGAGTAGTCTTTTTTTAATTTTAGAACTACATCTTTTTTATAACGAGTGTATGGATTGTATTTATCTAAAATTTTCAACATCACTAAAACAATAGATGTAAACCTTAAAGATATCCCAGCATCTTCATAAGTAGCATCAATTACCCAGTTAGAGTAGACCTTTTTCCCCTTATCATTAACGTACGAAAAGGACCGATCTACTAGTTTTTTTGACGCATTTTCAATTTGTTTATAAGCAGAATTGACTTTGATACCACAGTCATCAGCAAATTGTTGAGCAGATATTAAGATTTGATCTTGTTCACTTGCATCGATATTTCTAGCAATCGGAGAAGCCATAATTAAAATTCTTTTTTCATCTACAGACATGCTTTTAAAGCATTCAGTAACTTTATTTTGAATAGCCATTGTTGTTACTGGATAAGATTTATCATAACTATTTTCTTTATTCATTCAGATATCAAACCTTATAAAAAATGAACATGATTTTTGTACCCTTATGAGAAAACAATGTACACCAATAAACATAAGGGTACAATAATTTATTTGTACCCTTTATCATGCTATTTGTACCCTTTAATCATGCTATTTGTACCCTTTTAAACGATAAAATCATGCTATTTGTACCCTTTATCATGCTATTTGTACCCTTTTAACGCTTGAAACTATTGCTGCATAAGGTTTTCAGAGGGTCTAAAAGCTTTTAAAAGCTTTTTAAAAATATAAAAGAGAATTCATACCAAAAGTGAGCTATTAAAACTGCCCTTGGTACTCGCTAAAGCTCGTACTCTATTGAAGCTCGTTTCTCTCGCTTCCTGGGGGCAGTTTTTTCTTAAGTTATCTAGAATTCAAAAAGCAAAACATCAATAATGCATTCGCTTTGCTCATGCTTTTTGAAAAGCAAAAACTTCATTGTGACGCTCGTAGACACTCGCTAAAGAAACTCTCTAATAACACCTAAAAAGCGGTTTTTCAGAGGGGGGAATAAGCGAACTTTCATTGTGACGCTCGTAGACACTCGCTAAAAGCTCTCATTTGAGGCCTAAGAGCTTTTACTCTTATAGACTATGGTTTCCCTACATTTTTAGTAAAAGTCGCTAAAACCCCCCGTTTTTTGCGTTTAAACAGGGTTTACCAAGGTGTGTAATCGTTATCATTGTCTTGTTCTGGCTTTTTAGGCTCATTTTTCTGCTGTTTTTCCAATTCTTGGCGTCTTAAAAATGCCATATGGTCTTGTTCTCGTCTTTCTTGCTCATAGCGTTGTTCTTGTTGTTCTCGTTCTTTACGCAACTGCTGTTCCCTCGATTCACGATCTTTTCGGTCATTTTCGAGCTGTATTGCTCTTTTTTTGGCAAATTCTTGCTCTGCTTCTACCTCAATTGGTTTTATAAAATCTGCACGCCATTTTTGGGTTTTCAGCTCTTCCATTTCTTTTGCGTATAGTCGTTTTTGTTTTTCACCATTTTGAGGACTAAAATATTTATTTCCATAGTTATCTTCCTCAAATATATAACTATTTCTGAGCTCTATGAGTTGAGTTCGAGTATATGTTTGATATTCACCTTCTCTACGTGATATTTCTGCAAGTTGATGATCTATATTTAAAATTTCATCATTTAGTTTGCGTTGTTTAACTGTAATGTTTGTTTCGTCAAATTTTTCAAAAGACTTTTTAGGCTGGAGTAGCTGATTTTCTTCTGCCCATTTATTTAACTGCTCAAAATATCTCTCTTTTTTTTCGATTTCACTCAGACCAGAGATATGCTTTTGGATATCTAGTTGGGTATTGTGTTGGTCGATCAAGTCATTTATTTGATTGCCCCATTTTGTTTTAAAAAATAAAGGCTCTTTTTTGCGTAGTTCTGAGATTTCAGAACTCATCGTGTCTAATTCTGTTGTTAATTTTGATAATTCTTCGTCTTGGAATTCAGAAAGTTTCTGAGAAATTTTTTCTAAATACTCAGCTTGAGAGTATTGAAACTGAAGCTCACTTCGTACTTTTTGAACAAGATCCTCAGATACTTTGATGTTTTCATCAAGTGCAATGACCTTTTTGATTTCTAAATTACGTCGCTTAATCTCATCATTTTTCAGACTAATTTCTGTAAATATCCCTCGTCTTCGCAGGTATGTCGCTTGAGGACCCTCGTGCTGAGTTGCTTCTAGGTCACTTTCCTGGTCTTGATAACTTCTGTGATCGACACGTTCATCAAATCCATTTTGTTCCAGGTGATGATTACATAACTCTGCAAATGATTCTCTCCAGTGGCTTACAGTTTCTGTGCCATTGTCACGACTGAAGTCCCTATATTTTTTTGCTGAAAAGTCACCATGCTCATTAATACTTCGGGTGGTGAACATAATGTGTGCATGGTAGTTACGTTCATCACTTCCACTGTCTGTATGCGGTGCATGAATAGCAGCGTCAACGATGACACCGTATTTTTTAACGAGGTTTTGGCAAAGTTCATTGAGCATTTTTTTACGCTGTTCAGCGTTTAATTCACTTGGAAATGCAATCTCAAATTCTCTTGCAAGTAATGCATCTTTTCTTCGTTCGGCTTTTTCTACTTGGTTCCAAAGTGTCTGACGGTTGAGTAACTCAGTATTTGTATTTTCAGGTGCATAGATTTTTGTAAATTCGACACCAGTTTTTCTTGTGTAGTCTTGTTCTTTTCCATAAAAATCGCATACCAATTTTTCACTTGAACGATATGCAGCACAAGCAACGGCCGATCGTCCATTACCTCTACTAATCGTTTTAACTGAAAAATGATATATCGCCATTTTGCTTTTGCTCTTTATTTCGATTTATCGAAATTACCAACATGTATATGTTGGTCAGGGGATTACAAAGGGGATTTACCCCTTGTCGCACTTAGCCATTGGATTTCATCCAATGGTGCGACAAGGGGT
>NZ_JAMXXL010000061.1:0-4456 GCF_024129685.1 Acinetobacter lwoffii
AATAGAGCTAAAAGACTCGGTTTGAGATTCAATCTAATTGCTGGAATTTATAACTTGGAGCTGAGTAAAAAATGATTTATGAAAGAGGTCTTATAAAGAAGATAAACTAATATTAATCTGTATTCTTACTTTCTGTTAAAACTATACTTACGATTTCGAATTGTTTTGAGCCCATCATTTTTATACTTTAATTCTTTAGCAAATAATAATTAGAATGAAAGAGGTTATTTATGTGCTCGAACTATGAATTTCCCTCAAAAAAACGTCTTTCCTTATTAGATATTCATGAAGAGCAACTCGAACTGGGCATGAAACCGCATGTTTATCCTTTAGCGCCAGCCCCAATCATTATGCGCGGTGCTGATGAGTTTGAGCTGGATATCGCACGTTTCGGACTGATTCCAGCCTGGGCGAAAGAATTGAAATATGGCCGGCATACCTATAATGCACGGACTGAAACAGTGGCATCCAAACCGAGTTTCCGACATGCCTGGAAAAACAACCAGTTTGCTTTGGTACCCGTCGATACCTTCTATGAACCTAAATATATAGACGGTAAATCGCACTGGTTTGGCATTTCACGTGAAGATGGCAATCCTTTTACCGTGGCGGCGATTTATGATGACGCACACATTGATGGTGAGAAAATCAGATCATTTTCGATGCTGACCATAAATTCAGATCAACATCCCTTTATGAAACAGTTTCATGACCCGAATGACGAAAAACGCTCGATTATTGTGATTCCGGAAGAATCACGACATGACTGGTTGCACTGCGATCATGAACAAGCCCATGAATTTTTCTTTGAAATGAAAGATGAATTTATTGCAAAGCCTAGAGATCAACGCTTATTGGGAAATTAAAAAGCCCTAAACCAAGTTAGGGCTTCGTCCATGTGAAAAAGCTATTTTTGCTCTCTCAATGGATTTTCCGGTTCTGCATTGGGTTTCTTCTCTGGTTTGACATGCTTATAAGATGCCTGATTACCCTTGTCATCATTTGATTCTTTATGCGGATTTGATTCTTGCTCTGGCTTATTTGTCATATGTATCTCCTTCATATATCTATTAAGAGATAAATATGACATCTGCTGCTAAACATCAATGTTATTTATGTTGTACATTCAGTTTTCTAAAGAAACAAACTTTCCTTCAAGTGCTCTTTTACATTACATAATTCCTGAAGTCCATCTGAGCAAATAAGCTGTTCAGCCTGATCGTAGACGATACAGCAAAGAATATGAATTCGCGTGCGAGCCGATATCGAATACATGAAATTTTCTAACCTTATCCACTGACGGAAAAAGTCTTTTCATCTCAGCAAAACCTTTAGGATGATTGGCCTTAATCATTCGATACCAACCATCTAATGCAGTTTCAGCCTTTGGCCTCTTTTGAATTGCTTCAAGAATTCGAGCGCAGATGCTCACCTACATATATTCTATTGTATTTTGCTATTTCAGTTCTAAGTACTAAGAATTTATCAAAACGTAATCCTATTGAAATATTTTTCTTATAAAGTATTCCTTGTGAGAAATTATGTTTAGATCCAAAAATTTTATCAGTAAAGAAAAACCCCGCCAACTGATGATTGAACGGGGATTGATCTTCATTAATATGTCTGATGATTTGGCACATTATTCAATATTTTTCAAGCAATCACGACACTGTTTGACCTCATCATGGTCACACGTGTAGTTAATTTCAGTCGCACCATGAAGACCAAATAAACAAAATATAAATTGCATCATGTTTTTCTCCTAAGTGTAAAAAGCTCAATCCAACATCAAGCTTTATTGCTTTAAATATAGAATGACTCAATACAAAATGATTGGATCAGCGATCTAGAACAACTTCAGTACTCAGCTCTGTTTAGCGTTTAAGTAAAATTGAAGCTTTTGGGGCTAAGTTCGTACAGGCTCTTCAGCTTGAGTCGTCTGATCCTTTTTACAATGATCACTTTTACAATGCTTGCTGCTCATCATCTGACACATTTTCTCTTTGCAAGATTTAAAACAACAGCCGACCATCACGCCCATGCCAAATGCGCATATACATCTCATCATAGCTTTGTCCTGTCTTTTCGTGAAAAGAGATATATAAATAACATCTATTCATGTATCTCTCCTGAGGGAATTTTCAGGCTTTATGTTGTGTATGAAAACTTATGTGAAAGAGAGTGAGCAAAAAATACAATCAGCAAAGAAAAAACAAGATTTAAAACGGAAAAGAAAAAGCCTGTTTAACTCTCCTAAATTAAACAGGCCTTATAATGTGCTGATTTTTAATTATTTTCATTAAGTTCTTAGAATGACGCCAAGATATCACTAGCCATGCAGCCAATCTGTGTAGGATATATAGATGCAATGTTTCAAAATATGAAAAAACCATTACTTTTGTTAATTAAATGACTGTAATTTAGACAGAAAATATTTTTAATAGCAAATAAGACTATTAAATAGCCAAACTCCAAGAAGAAAGCTAAAACGATAAATGAGAATGAGTTGATTTAAATTTTTAGGAGAAAATTCCTTATTTCAGTCAAGATCGTATGCCATAATTTTTCAACGTTTCATAAAGTTTATAGATCACTGCTTTCTTTTTAATCATTTCTCTCTATAATTTTTCATATGAGCAATAACAATATTTTGGCAGCATGAAAAATCGCATACTAATTACTTTATTGATGAGTCTGGCAATAAGCGGCTGCCAAAAACAGCAAGCAGAGAATTCAGCCGAGGCTGCTGCAAATATTAAAGCGCAGTTTGAACAGTCAGATAATCAACTCAGTGCTTATCTGGACAAACTCGACTCTTCAACAATTAGTCTGGAAGAAAGAACACGCATCCTGTGTGAACAATATCCTAAAGAATATAAAAATAACTACATGCCTGCTCTGCTAAAACTTGCACCCAAGGAATATACAGAAAAAGAGTTGCTCACAGACCTAGACAATGCCTTGAATTTCTACAAGCTAAAAGCCAATATTCAGTGTTAATAAATACTTAGTCTAATCGTGCAATGAAATATAAAAAAAACCGCCTGAATCAGGCGGTTTTTTTATGAAGAGCATATATCTTAAAAAAGATTAACGCTGTGGCTTTCACTGATCTTGTTGATTACGTGAACGTTGTTGTTGCTGGTTACTGTTTTGCTGTGGCTGTTGTTGCTGTTGGCCTTGCTGGTTTTGTTGCTGCTGGTCGCGCTGTTGCTGGTTGTGTTGACCACCCTGCGGCTGTTGCTGCTGCTGGTTATTTTGTTGCTGATTTGGGTTTTGCTGGTTGTTTTGTTGACGCTGCTGATCTTGATTGCGTTGTTGATTTTGCTGTTGCTGTTGTTGTTGCTGTTTCTGTTGGTCTTGCTGTTGATTATTAGCCATGGTGGTATTCCTTACTATTTGCTTTAAATTAAAAGCCGATAGGTTTCGACTTAATATCTACTCTACGCATTTTTCAGATTTCGCCAACCTTTAACCTGTTACAGATTAATTCAATGTAAAAAATAGTAAGATAAGTACTTGAAGTGGAGATTAATGCGCAACATAAATTACCTGATATAATGCAACAGAAACACAATGAAAGACTTTATAGGTCAAAAATTTATTATCCAATAAAAGGAATAACTTAAGTCCTATTTCATATATAGGAAAATTTTTAATAAAATTTAAAAAGCGTTATTAAACAGAACCACTTAATAACTATGCTATTGATATTTATCAATATATAAAAATCAATCTAAACCTTCTATATTTTTAAAAGATTAAATAAAATATTAAAGATCCAATTCTTTTTGAATATTCTTAACTGTGAGGAAATACGATACTTAACATGACCTCACCAATAATACTTAAGCTGTATCGAATTTATCTTGACTTTAAGTCAAATAGTTTTAGCTATTAATCTGGTATTAACTTAGGTAAAATCATTGTTTTTAATTATATTTATTAATCTATTTATAATGAATAAGCCTCTTTAAAAGAGGCTTATTACATTCAGTTTTTATTAGATATTGACCACTTTGACGATAATCGTTTGAGTATCTTCCTGCTCTTCTGCCAGATGCAAACGTTTAAGCTCTTTGCTTTTTACTTTGAACTGTAAATTCTGATAAGAAATTGTGCTTGGTATTTGATCAAAATATTGACCATCAGCGTCAATTTCTTCCTGAAATAATGGTGTACCCAATTGATAGTCAAGACTTTTTAAGACTACATATTTTACTGTGGTTTTCATTCCAACACCCTACTTTCACTAAGCACTTTATTTTTATTTTTACCACTGTTCAGCCTGAGAAGAAACCTCTATTTTTGAAAATAGCCCAAGCTTTAACCATTCAGATTTTGCGATCAGATCAACATGAAATTCTCTGTACACGACAAAAATAGATAACTCATTGAAATAATGTCACAATAATTGTTTTCTAACGACGAATACTATGACACATCTCAATGAGTT
>NZ_JAMXXL010000062.1:0-3594 GCF_024129685.1 Acinetobacter lwoffii
TACGGAATTAGGCCGACCTCATACCCGAGTTGTGTCTTAAATTTGACTAGCTCAGAGTAGCTTTAATTTTAAATCTTTGTGCAACAAAGCCATAATTTTCTATAAATATATAATTTATTTTTTAATATATCAATAACTTAGAAAATACTTAAATTAAGTATATAAATAAAAGCCCACTTTCGGAGGCTTCTTATTTAAAAACTTAGCTTTAAGCTTTAGACACTGCGGGTTCAATTGAACCAATTTTTTCAGACTCATTGTCATGCATGATCAACGCAACCGCAATTGCAGTAATCAGAACCGGCAAACCGACTGCCATAAAGTTGAAGTAAGCAGGCAGGTTCATTCCCAGTAAGCCACCAATCAGGATCGGCCCTACAATCGCGCCCATACGACCGATCGCAGAAGACCAGCCAATACCTGTCGAACGTACTGCAAGTGGGTAGAACTGCGCAACATAGCTATATAGCAACATTTGTGAACCAATCGACGCTGCACCCGCCAGGAATACCAGGATGTAAAGTAAGAATTGGTTAGATGCAAAGCCCATTGAGCTCATCACAATCGCACCCATCATACCCAGGAACATCAGTACCGGTTTCAGGTGGAAACGATCCGCAAGAATACCACCACCGACAATACCCACAACCGCACCAACGTTCATTACCATCATGAACATCAAGCTGTTGTCCATCGAGTAGCCTGCTGCCATCATCAACTTCGGTAACCAGCTGCTCAGTGCATACATGGTTAACAGACAAGTGAAGAACGCGACCCAGAACAGTAAAGTATTGACCGCACGACCACGACGGAACAAACTCACCACGTTGGCTGCTTCAGGCACATTTTCCTGTGGCAAAGTGAAAGTTGTGTTCTCGGTAACTGTCAGATTTGGCGCCAAGCGACGTACAATACGACGAGCTTCTGGCTGCTTGTTCTGTTTCACAATAAATGCGAGCGACTCAGGCAGGAATTTCCAGATCACTGGTAATAAAAACAGTGGAATACCCGCGATAAAGAACATGATTTGCCAACCAAAACTTGGGGTAAACCATGAACCCAATAACGCAGCCATTACGCCACCGACCGCATAACCACTAAACATGGTGGTCACCAGCGTACTACGCATTTTTTGTGGGGCATATTCCGAAGTCAATGCCACCAGGTTTGGCATTACGCCACCAATACCAAGACCAGCAAGGAAACGTAAAATACCGAATTCGGTTGGGTTTGAAGCAAAGCCGCCGGCAAAAGTTAAACCACTAAATAATACAATACAGATCATGATCACTTTCTTACGACCGATCTTGTCCGCGAGGGAACCAAAGATCATCGCACCAAACATCATGCCGGCCAGTGCGGTACTTGCAAGCATTCCAGCCTGCACTGCACTTAAGCCCCAGTCTTGCATCAATAACGGTAAAACTACACCATTGATTGCGAGATCGTAGCCATCAAATAAGATAATGAGTAAACACCAAGCAACTACATTGAAGTGGAAAGGCGTGAATTTCGCATTATCGACTACAGAATTTACATCTATTTTTTCCGTTGTCATCGTTCTCATCTCCCATGAGTACTTGTCCATAACATCTTGTTGAAGACTGAAGTCAATCTTCAATGTCAGGCAATATACGCAAGCGGGATTTAAGGCACAATAAGACTAATTGATATTCTGCTATGCTCTCGGAAATGTCATTTATTTGCGTGATATGTCACACTATTATTAATATAAACTTTTGAATAATTGATGTTTATTTTTTAATTCGCCCAATATTTAAGCTCTATTAATCCGCTTATTCTTTTGACCAATTGAATATTGATTTAATTTCATACTAAAGATATGAAAAAGCCCCTTTAAGTAAGGAGCTTTTTTAACTGAGTAGGTTAATTACGAGAGTTTAAATTTTGGCTGTTTTTAATTTTTTCACCATCACGCGACCAGGTTGTGGCTTACGAATCATTGAAATAGCGATGATACCAATAATACCTGGCATTGCTACCGCGATAAAGTTCCATTTATGTGGTAACTCCATACCAAGCAGCATACCAATCACGATTGGGCCAACAATTGCACCTGTACGCCCTACAGCAGAAGCCCAACCAATACCAGTAGAACGTACTGCAACAGGATAGTATTGAGCAACATAGCTATATAACAAGATACTGGTACCAATAGATGAGGCACCTGCTAAACTCACAAGTAAATAAATAACAGGGGTTGGAGAATTAAAGCCCAAACCAACCAAAGATAGTACACCGACAGTTAACATACTCATAAGAACAGGTTTAAAGTCAAAACGGTCTGCCAAAATACCACCGCTAATGGTTCCGATCACGGCACCAATATTCAGTGCTAATAAGAACATTAAACTGCTACCTAAAGAATATCCCGCTGCCATCATCAGTTTTGGTAGCCAGCTTCCAAGTGCGTAAAGCATGAGTAAGCACATAAAGAAAGCAATCCAAAATAAGAATGTTCCTGTGGCACGATTTTCTGTAAATAAAGCTTTTACTGATGCACTTTGGGTCTGATCAGCGCTAGCTAGAACCAGTTCAGTATCTTCTTGTATGTCTGCAGTTGGCTCGACTTGCTTTATAAAACGACGTGCTTCATTCACTTTTTGTTCTTTAACTAGGAAAGTTAAAGACTCAGGTAAGAACTTCCAAAAAAATGGAACAAAAAGTAATGGAATACCTGCAATGAAGAACATAATTTCCCAACCAAAACTTGGTGTAAACCATGTACCGCATAATGCAGCCATAATACCGCCCACCGCATAACCACTAAACATGGTGGTTACCAGTGTGCTTTTTAAACGTTTAGGTGCATATTCAGACGTTAAAGCGACTAAGTTTGGTAATACACCACCAATCCCTAAACCAGCAATAAAACGTAAAATACCAAATTCTGTTGGATTAGTGGTAAATCCACCTAAAAATGTAAAAGCACTAAATAAAGAAACACAAATCAAGATAACTTTTTTACGACCAATTTTGTCTGCAAGCATCCCAAACAGCATGGCTCCAAACATCATGCCAGCGAGTGCTGTACTTGCAAGCATGCCTGCTTGAACAGCACTCATGCCCCACTCTTGCATAAGTAGAGGCAGAACGACACCGTTAATTGCTAAATCATATCCGTCAAATAGGACAATAAACAAACACCATAATACAATGCTTAAGTGAAATTTAGTGAATTTTGCCTGATCAATCACATCATTCACACTTACCGTGTTCGCTACTCGCTTCATGTTTTCTGCCATTTTTACTCACCTCCTGTGAGTTTTTTTCGTTGTTTTCAGCACGACACATGACCCTAACTCTTATTTATTATTTTTAATGATTCTTATCGCCATGTCTTCGCAACAACTTAGTTCAACACAGCTACTTTTCATGCAATATCCGACTAAAGTCTTACTTATTCCTTAAAAATCTAAACCCATGAGTCTAGTTTTTAATCAATATTCAACAATTCCAAGAGCTATTTGACCAAAACCCCACGCATAAAAAAATCCCCCTCTGCCTTGGCGGAGGGGGATTTCGAATAATGAGCTGGCGATGACTTACTCTCACATGGGTAACCCCACACTA
>NZ_JAMXXL010000063.1:0-3015 GCF_024129685.1 Acinetobacter lwoffii
ATGCTTCCACATCCAACCTATCAACGTCGTAGTCTTCAACGGCTCTTTAGGAGACATAAAGTCTCGGGGAAATCTTATCTTGAGGTAGGCTTCCCGCTTAGATGCTTTCAGCGGTTATCCCTTCCGAACATAGCTACCCGGCGATGCCACTGGCGTGACAACCGGTACACCAGAGGTTCGTCCACTCTGGTCCTCTCGTACTAGGAGCAGATCCTCTCAAATTTCCAACGCCCACGGTAGATAGGGACCGAACTGTCTCACGACGTTCTAAACCCAGCTCGCGTACCTCTTTAAATGGCGAACAGCCATACCCTTGGGACCTGCTTCAGCCCCAGGATGAGATGAGCCGACATCGAGGTGCCAAACACCGCCGTCGATATGAACTCTTGGGCGGTATCAGCCTGTTATCCCCAGAGTACCTTTTATCCGTTGAGCGATGGCCCTTCCATACAGAACCACCGGATCACTAAGACCTACTTTCGTACCTGCTCGACTTGTGGGTCTCGCAGTTAAGCGCGCTTTTGCCTTTATACTCTACGCGTGATTTCCGACCACGCTGAGCGCACCTTCGTACTCCTCCGTTACTCTTTAGGAGGAGACCGCCCCAGTCAAACTACCCACCAGACATGGTCCTCGTCCCGGATAACGGGACAGAGTTAGAACCTCAATATTACCAGGGTGGTATTTCAAGGACGGCTCCATCGCAACTAGCGTCGCGACTTCAAAGCCTCCCACCTATCCTACACAAGTAAGATCAAAGTTCAATGTCAAGCTGCAGTAAAGGTTCACGGGGTCTTTCCGTCTAGCCGCGGGTACACCGCATCTTCACGGCGAATTCGATTTCACTGAGTCTCTGCTGGAGACAGCGCCCCCATCATTATGCCATTCGTGCAGGTCGGAACTTACCCGACAAGGAATTTCGCTACCTTAGGACCGTTATAGTTACGGCCGCCGTTTACTGGGGCTTCGATCAAGAGCTTCGCTTACGCTAACCCCATCAATTAACCTTCCAGCACCGGGCAGGCATCACACCCTATACGTCCACTTTCGTGTTTGCAGAGTGCTATGTTTTTAATAAACAGTTGCAGGGGCCTGGTTTCTGAGGCTGTCGGCCGCTCAAGGAGCAAGTCCTATCACAGACAACAGCGTACCTTCTCCCGAAGTTACGGTACCATTTTGCCTAGTTCCTTCAGCAGAGTTCTCTCAAGCGCTTTGGTCTACTCGACCTGACCACCTGTGTCGGTTTCGGGTACGATTCCTGTGTAACTGAAGCTTAGAGACTTTTCCTGGAAGCATGGTATCAGCCACTTCACTGTACAAGTACAGCTTGCTATCAGTTCTCAGCATAGAGTACCCCGGATTTGCCTAAGATACATGCCTACAACCTTCCACCTGGACAACCAACGCCAGGCTGACTTAACCTTCTCCGTCCTCTCATCGCATTACACAGAAGTATTGGAATATTAACCAATTTCCCATCGACTACGCCTCTCGGCCTCGCCTTAGGGGTCGACTCACCCAGCCCCGATTAACGTTGGACTGGAACCCTTGGTCTTTCAGCGTGCGAGTTTTTCACTCGCATTGTCGTTACTCACGTCAGCATTCGCACTTCTGATACCTCCAGCAGACTTCTCAATCCACCTTCATCGGCTTACAGAACGCTCCCCTACCACGCATAATAAATTATGCATCCGCAGCTTCGGCATATAGTTTTAGCCCCGTTACATCTTCCGCGCAGGCCGACTCGACTAGTGAGCTATTACGCTTTCTTTAAAGGGTGGCTGCTTCTAAGCCAACCTCCTAGCTGTCTATGCCTTCCCACATCGTTTCCCACTTAACTATAATTTTGGGGCCTTAGCTGGCGGTCTGGATTGTTTTCCTCTTGACTACGGACGTTAGCACCCGCAGTCTGTCTCCCGGATAGTACTCATTGGTATTCGGAGTTTGCATCGGTTTGGTAAGTCGGGATGACCCCCTAGCCGAAACAGTGCTCTACCCCCAATGGTATTCGTCCGAGGCGCTACCTAAATAGCTTTCGGGGAGAACCAGCTATCACCAAGTTTGATTAGCCTTTCACCCCTATCCACAAGTCATCCCCTGGCTTTTCAACGACAGTGGGTTCGGTCCTCCAGTTAGTGTTACCCAACCTTCAACCTGCTCATGGATAGATCACCTGGTTTCGGGTCTATACCCAGCAACTAAACGCCCTATTAAGACTCGGTTTCCCTACGGCTCCCCTATGCGGTTAACCTCGCTACTGAATATAAGTCGCTGACCCATTATACAAAAGGTACGCAGTCACCGGACTAAGCCGGCTCCCACTGCTTGTATGCATGCGGTTTCAGGATCTATTTCACTCCCCTCACAGGGGTTCTTTTCGCCTTTCCCTCACGGTACTGGTTCACTATCGGTCAGTCAGGAGTATTTAGCCTTGGAGGATGGTCCCCCCATATTCAGACAAGGTTTCACGTGCCTCGCCCTACTCGACATCATCATATAAGCCCTTTCGTGTACAGGACTATCACCGTCTACGGTCGCACTTCCCAGAGCGTTCCACTAGAACTTATATGACTTAATGGGCTCTTCCCCTTTCGCTCGCCGCTACTGAGGGAATCTCAATTGATTTCTTTTCCTAAGGGTACTGAGATGTTTCACTTCCCCTCGTTCGCCTTGCAACACTATGTATTCATGTTGCAATACCTACCTTATGGTAAGTGGGTTTCCCCATTCAGACATCTCCGGATCACAGGATATTTGCCGCCTCCCCGGAGCTTTTCGCAGGCTATCACGTCTTTCATCGCCTCTGACTGCCAAGGCATCCACCACATGCACTTAATTACTTGACTATACAACCCCAAACAGTCGTTTATCCTTACAAGTGGGATAAGCAACAGATTGTGATGATCTCTCATCACGCTCATACAGTTGGCGTTTGTGCACTTAAGCACCGTACAGCTTCAATTAGATTCATATACCAAAACGCTTGATTCAGTTAATTTCGCTAGAACTCATTTC
>NZ_JAMXXL010000064.1:0-2961 GCF_024129685.1 Acinetobacter lwoffii
AATAGACGGAAACGATTTGGTCTAAGAATGAATTTAATTGCTGGAATGGTGAACTGGACGCTCTTAAATTAACTTTCGCAAGAGATCTAATTATAAAATTCAAAACCTAAAGTCCAAAAGGATTTTAGGTTTTTTTTCATCTGAAGAAAGGGAAAGGGATAGTGAGGAGCTAAGAAAGAATTCATTTTTAGTGAATTTTATTTCGCTTAATCTAATTAAAATATTAAAGAATAATAAAAATAATTTGTATGAATATTGGTTTTATTTTGTGGAATAATGTTAATTAATTAACTGAATAACAACTCTTTAAAAGAGAGTAAAGTTACGTAAATCAAGGGGTTTGGATGGCTATAAATATATATTTACCTAAAATTTCAAAGGAAGAGATGTTTGATTTGCTTGGAGATAGATATAGCGTTAGCTATGATGAAATTAAACAAGAGGATCGGCGCCAAAACTTTCTTATTTTTCGTGATTCAATAAATCTCATTCAGCACTATGATCAGTGGCTTGTAAGGATTAAAAATGATGTTAGATCTGCTGAGATAATATTTAAAAAATTGAACGAGATTCAAAGAAATCAGTTCTTAGGTGAGATACGCACTTTGCAATATTCCTCTGATTTATTACCTGACTGGCAAGGGGTGGAGATTTTTTCTTGTACAAAGTTTATGCAATATATGCTTGAGTCTGAAGTTGATGGAAAGTGGGGTGGTCAAAGAAATGTGGTCGCACTATTCAATGAGACTTTTAAACTAAATAAATTTTGTACGAATAGTGCTATGAGTCTGGAAGGTGTTTTAGATGAGGATCTAGCAAAGAGATATTCTGAAATATCTGAAATGTTAAAAGCAAAAATAAAAACAGATGAAGAGGTTAAAGAAACCTTTAGTTTTTCTGATGAGGAAGAGGATTACTTTCAATATTTTAATCGTACGTTAGATCAATTTGGGCAAATGTATGTAATGTGCTTAGATATCAAGCTATACGCCTCTTTCCAAGATGCTTCAAAGAGCTATGATAATTTATTTAAATTACTTAATGCTAAAATAAGTATAGTACATCAGCTGATTGGTCAAATTGAGAATTTGCAAAGTTCCTTATTAAGATTGGAGCCAATGCAGGAGATAGGCATAAATTTGCATTGCGTATTAATGTTCAATTGTAAGGTCTCTAATTTTTCAGAAGATGGAGTTATTGCTCAATTGGATAAAAAGCTGAAAAGAATGCCTGGATTTTCTTCAGCAAATTACGATATTAAAAATTGGGGGAATATTCTGCGTAAATATCGTGATCGTAAGGCTACAGGTCTTATTAAAAATAATGAAGAATCTCGTTATAGTTGTTGGTATTGGGTCTACAGTTATTTTTTTAGCGTGAATCAAGTAATTGGGTTGAATCTTGAAGCATGTGAAAAAACTCATATTATTGAGGTGCTTCCAATAGGTTCTTTGTTTTTGTCCCCAAATACTTTTCAGAAAATATTAGAGCCTGTTGTAAAAGAACCAATTTCATTTGCTGAAATACAAGTTGATATTAAAACTAAAAAAATAATAGATCTCAAGCATCTTCCTCAAGTTGCACAAGACTATCTTAATAAAGTTAAATTGATGGATCTCCCGTCAGCTTTATTCCCAATTAGCCATAATGATAAAACGACATATGACAGTTTGCTCTATTCAATAGAATTTTTTTGCGAAACATTGAAAACCGTTATCCCAAAATTATTCAATTTTGTTGATACAGCTAGTATTTCTAATAAGAATCGTTCACTCAAGTTTTATGGCGATAATCTGACTCGTTTAGGCTGTATTTGGTTTACCCTTTTGGAGCAATTAAAAATTGAGTGCAGTTCTTTTTTGCTCCTAACAACGATTGATTACACTTCGGAAAATATGAATGCATTTAAAAATTTTCTTCAAAATTATGAACAGCGAATCTTGGGACTGTATGAGCAACCAATAACAGCTGAAACAATCCATGAGCAAGAAGATATCTTGAAAAATTTTAAATCAAGACTAAGCGAAGATTTGTATAAAATGCATCTTAAATATCTAGATAAAACATTTAAGAAATTATCAGATTATGCTTTCTTTCTTCTTGAAGAGGATGTACTTGTTCATCGAGTCCATATTCAATTTTATGGTATGGATACGGGTTATTTGAGTAAAAAAGAGCAATCAGCAATTTTGACAGAATTTCTCCGTGTTGGTCGCTCAACGCAACCATTACGTTGGTTAAGAGGATATATACTCCGTTGGGATGAAAAAGTATTCGAAATCGGAAAAAACAATACATTGTACGCAGATCTGACCTTGATTTTTAAGTATGAATCGAATTTACAAGGCATTAATATTCAAGATAATCTAAATAACTCTTTAGAAAAATTTATCCATAAATATAATAAAAAAACTATAAATTTTAAAAACTTAATGGATGTTGCGACTTTTGGGGGTATAAAGATTGATTACCGTTTGGATCATCGGGCTATGCTAGATGGAATTAGCGAGCTTTCAGCAATATCTTTAAAAATAGAGACTACAGACAAAGTGACTAGGAAAGCATTTATAGAAAGCTTTTTACCATACATATGTTACAAGAGCTTATTTAGTTCATTAAGCGAGTGGAGCATAAAAGAGAAAAGATTCACCACAGGACAAAAGCCTAAATCAAAGCACAGACCTGTTATGAAAAAGGATAATGAGTAGTCATGGCTCAATGAATTTTTTTGTACGTCTTTTCTCTAAAAATTTGATAAAAGCGTTGCATAACTTTAGCTTCATCAAAAACGATGAATCACCTAGGATTTATTAGGGTTAAATGTTTCCACATTTCTATAAACCCTAGGGAATTCTTTTGTCTGAAAAGCTGTATGATCCTAGCCAAGATACTGGACAATCGGTCCCTCTAAAGATAGTTTAATTTTAATCTTTGGAGATGTAAAAATGGCTAAACGCTTTA
>NZ_JAMXXL010000065.1:0-2430 GCF_024129685.1 Acinetobacter lwoffii
AATAGACGGAAACGATTTGGTCTAAGAATGAATTTAATTGCTGGAATGGTGAACTGGACGCTCTTAAATTAACTTTCGCAAGAGATCTAATCATGTACGAAATATTCTTTGCTGATGCTCCAGTAATCTGTGGGAATCATCACCACCAAAAAAAGGAAATAGGCTAGTACTCCAGCCCACACATATTTTTCGACATGTTTGCGGGCGCGTTCCAGATTTTTGGTCCAGAATTCTTGTTCCAGATTTTGAGGGAAGACCGGGCCTACACGCTGGCTTTGCCGTGTAATCAGTTGTTCTATGTCTTCTTTATCATCTTGCAATTTCGCTAGATTGTACTTGTATTCCATTGCCAAGTATTTATGTAATTTTTTTATTAATTTTAAAATAACATACTTTTTAAAATTAATTTATACATATCCCTTATTTTGTAGCGCTTTCTCGTTACCATTTTTACTATAGATGGATTATCATTTGTTTTATTTGTTCGACTGAATTTGCCTTGAATACGATTACGATTCTCCAGCCAGATGATTGGCACGTTCACCTGCGTGATGGTTTAGCACTTCAACGTACCGTTCCCGATTTAGCCAAGCAGTTTTCTCGCGCCATTTGCATGCCAAATCTGGTGCCACCCGTTAAAACTGTCGAAGAAGCCAATGCCTACCGTGAACGTATCATGGCACATGTGCCTGAAGGGGTAAATTTCGACCCGCGTATGGTGCTGTATTTCACTGACAACACCCCGGCAAGCGAAGTTAAAAAGATCAAAGAATCTGCGCATGTCAATGCCATCAAGCTCTATCCTGCGGGTGCGACCACCAACTCCGATAGTGGTGTGAGCGATATGAGCAAAGTCTACGGCGTAATTGAACAGCTTGAAGAACACCAAGTGCCTTTATTGCTACATGGTGAAGTGACGCATAATCATGTCGATATTTTTGACCGTGAAAAGCGTTTCCTGGATGAAGTGCTGGCTCCCTTACTCAGACAATTTCCCAAGCTGAAACTGGTGCTCGAACACATCACTACCAGCGAAGCAGCAAACTTTGTACTTGAGCAAGACCGTAATGTCGCTGCAACCATTACGCCGCAACATTTATTGTTTAACCGCAATGACATGCTGGTTGGTGGGATCAAGCCGCATTTCTACTGCTTGCCGATTTTAAAACGTCAAACGCATCAGCAAACTTTGCTGGAAGTCGCAACCAGCGGTAATCCTAAATTTTTCCTGGGAACAGATAGCGCGCCGCATTCAAAAAATGCAAAAGAAAATGCGTGTGGCTGTGCAGGATGTTATAGTGCGCCGACTGCCATTGAGCTGTATGCTCAGGCATTTGATCAGGTGGGTAAAATTGAACGCCTGGAAGGTTTTGCCAGCCATTTTGGTGCAGACTTCTATGGCCTGCCACGTAATACCAATACCATTACCCTGGTTAAAGAAGATCAAGTAATCCCTGAAAGTTTAGACTATCTGGATGGTGAACAGATTATCCCACTGTATGCTGGTAAAACCATTCAATGGAGAAAAGTGTGACAAATGAAACGCTCCCAATCATTGGTCAACGTTTTCGTGGATTCTTACCTGTAGTTGTCGATGTCGAGACTGCAGGTTTTAATGCGCAGACTGATGCATTGCTGGAAATTGCGGCCATTCCGATTGTTTATAATGAGGAGGGTCAATTTGTGTCGGGTCAAGCTTACCATGCACATATCAATCCTTTCGAAGGGGCAAATCTCGACCGACGTTCGCTGGAGTTTATTGGGATCGATCCTTCGAATCCGATGCGAATCGCAATGGCCGAAGATGAAAAAACTGCGCTTAAGCGTATTTTTAAATCTGTGAATGAAGTGCGTCGCCAGCAAAACTGTACCCATGCAGTTTTAGTTGGACACAATGCACATTTCGATTTGGGTTTTCTTCAGGCCGTGATTGCGCGTACCGGAACCAAAAACCAGAACCCATTTCATAGTTTTTCTGTCTTCGATACAGTGACTTTAAGTGCGGTGATGTTTGGTCAGACCGTACTGGCAAAATCCTGTATTCAGGCTGGGATTGAGTTTGATGGCAAAGAAGCCCATTCTGCATTATATGATACGCAGAAGACCGCTGAACTGTTTTGCTATATTTTAAACAAACTCGCACCTCACCTGCTTGACACTCTGGTGGCGGATCAATAAGATACCGCCATCTTCTAAACGTCCCTATCGTCTAGAGGCCTAGGACATCGCCCTTTCACGGCGGTAACCGGGGTTCGAATCCCCGTAGGGACGCCATCTATTTTTTCTCTTCTTTATATTTCTTTGATCAGCATCTTAAGCTGCTCAAGTCTTACGCTTTTACTAGGGTGTGTTGACACTTTTAGCTTAAAAAAATAGCGAAGTAGTAAAATCAAATCGCCAAACCCAATTTTACTATTCGCTATGCCTCGT
>NZ_JAMXXL010000066.1:0-2328 GCF_024129685.1 Acinetobacter lwoffii
TAGTTGAATATTCATACTTTCAATGGAGCAAAACTTGCAGAATCTTGTCTAATTTGTAATCCTTGCAGCCAAGGGTGTCTAGCTGAGCTAAGGCAGGTATTTGTTGTAGTCGGGCCGCTATAATATTGATAAAGAGCGCCTGTATGTTTAATTTCAAGATTTTTAATAAAGTCTCTACGGAAGTGTTGACGATAAAAAATGACCTTCAGCTTAATTCTGAAATTCAACTTATAACAAAATATAAGACCTCTACTTCTGAAGATTATAAAAAAGCAATTATTTTGATCTTTAAAGAACGTGGTTATTCAGCTTTAGAGATTGGTCAACTATTGGAAAATTAAAGTAAAAGATTTATTCTGATCAGATAGGCACCCTTATTTAAAGGTGCCTATTCATTTTAGAAATTCTTAAATTTCAATCTGACTACCTAGCTCTACCACCCGGTTAGAAGGGATTTTATAAAAATCACTGACAGGGCTGGTATTTTTTTGCATTGCGACAAATAACTTTTCACGCCATGTAGACATCTTGCTGGACAGACTTGGAATTAATCTTTCTCTAGAAACAAAGAAGCTGATATTCATTAAGTCATACTCAAGATCCAGTACTGAAAAAGCTTGTTTCAATGAATGAGGCACATTAGGCTCTTCTTTAAATCCATAATGGATCGTTATTCTGAAAAAACCATTCTCTAGTACTTCAGTAACGATTCGCTTAGCTTCATCAACATACGGGATTTCAGAAGTCTTGATTGTCACCAAAAAATTACGTTCATGCAGAACTTTATTATGCTTTAGATTATGTAAAAGCGCATGGGGTACGACTTGAGGCGTTCCAGTTAAAAATACGGCATTTCCACTCACTTTCTGACCTGCCTGTTCAAGGTGCTCAAGAAACACATTCAGTGGAAGCGTGTCCTTCTGCAGTTTGTCCTGAAGAATCTCTCTGCCTTTTTTCCAGGTCATCATGAGGGTAAAAACAATAACCGCAATAACGACTGGTACCCAGCCTCCAATCAGTACTTTTAATAGGTTTGAACTCAGCAAAACCAGATCAATAAAGGCGAATGGAATAATGAACAGTAAGACTTTCCATGTTTTCCATTTCCAGTAACTATAAGCCAGAAAAGCTACTAACAGTGTGTCACAGAACATGGTCACAGTGACGGCCAGACCATAAGCACCTGCCAACTTGCTGCTACTTTCAAATATTAAGATCAAGATGGTGATAGAGATAAACAGGAGCCAGTTCAGTAATGGAATATAAATTTGTCCAATTTCCGAAGCGGAGGTATGTAAAACTGTAAGCCTAGGTAGATATCCCAACTGTATTGCCTGTTTAGCCATAGAGAATACCCCACTGATTAAAGCCTGTGAGGCAATCACTGCAGCTGCAGTAGCCAGAATAATCATAGGATATAGAAGGGCTGAAGGCAGAAGCAGGTAAAAAGGATTGGTGATAGCCGAAGGATCTCTTAACAGTAATGCTCCTTGTCCAGCATAATTCAGCATCAGACATGGCAGTACAATTAAAAACCAGCCTAACTTGATCGGTAAAATACCAAAATATCCCATATCCGCATATAAGGCTTCACCACCTGTTACTGTTAAAACCACAGCTCCCATCACAAAAAATGAAATAAGAGGATTGTTAATAACGAATAAAAAAGCCCAGTGTGGGCTGAATAATGCAAGAACAAATGGACTTTGAATAATACTCATAATGCCAATGGCACCAATAGATAGGAACCATAACAGGGTAATAGGACCAAAAAACTTCCCCATCATTGCAGTCCCATGTTTTTGAACGGCAAAGAGAGCTATAAGAATTCCAATACTGATTGGAATAATGAAGCGATCAAATGACGGGGCAGCAACAGAAAGTCCCTCAACTGCAGATAAAACAGAAATAGCAGGGGTGATGATACCGTCACCGAAGAATAAGGATGCTCCAATGAAACCTAAGATAATGATTGCCAGTCTTTTTCCACGGGACAATCCTTTTTGCCTAAGGTTTAAGGCGAGTAATGCCATGATACCCCCTTCACCATTGTTATCAGCTCTCATGATCACCAAAACATATTTAAGCGAAACAATTAAGGTAATGGTCCAAAAGATTAAAGAGAGAATTCCCAAGATATTAAGTTCATTAATAGGTAGCCCGCGTGTCGCATGAAAGCTTTCTTTTAATGCATATAATGGACTCGTTCCTATATCGCCGAATACTACTCCTAGTGCAGCCAGTGTTAATGCTGGTACTGCCGGCTTACTCACATTATTTTGCATATATTTGATTTACAAAATTGGGGAGCCTCGAATTTTATCATCT
>NZ_JAMXXL010000067.1:0-2312 GCF_024129685.1 Acinetobacter lwoffii
GACAGGCAGTTTCCCAGTCGTAGCAACATACTCAAGAATACTAGTGAAGAAATCCGTAGGTGCAATACCTTGCTCTTTAAGGATTGAATAAGATTTTTCTTTAAGGGCTTCATCGATCCTGAAGTTAACAGTAGCCATCATATTTCCCAAGTATTTAATGTACTAGGAATATTGTAATGCAAATTGCATTACAAGTCGACTTCGCATAACAGCCATTATGTTAAATGGAAGGAAGCAAAATAAGTTAACATTTTGCTTCCGGCCACATTAAGCTAGAGTTTTATTTAAATAAAGCTATTTAGTAATCATTAAATTAATTAAAATCTAAATCTAACACCAGCTCCATATAACCAACCTTTCTCAGAGTTTGATTCTATTTGCCACGACGTTTCATCATTACCTTTTGAATACTCATAGGCAATGTCGATATACGGCATGATCTTTTTACTGATTTCATAGCGAGTTTCAAACCCTGCGGTTGCACTGCTTAAACCAGTTTTTTTCGCATATTTAGAGTCATCACTAAAGATAGCATCCAACTCTAAATAAGGTTGAATAATCAACTTTTGCGTAATCAGAAAATCACGTTCCGTTTCTAGGCTAAAGCCCGCATAATTGTCTTCTCCCGCATAGAGATAAGCATCAGTTTCAAAGAAATATGGCGCCATACCATGTAAGCCAATCACCGCATCAACATTTTCTTCGGTGTCTTTGCGATGATCATTGAGTTCAACTTTTTCACTACGATAACGTGCACCAATCTGTGCATCCCAAAAGTCTGAAATCATACGGCTATATAAAAGTTTGGCATCATAATGTGCATCATGCGATTCTTCTTTATCGGCATGAATTTTAATAAAAACCTTATTTTCATCTGTGCCAATACGGGTTTCAAACTCTGACTTTAAATCACCTGTGCCATCTTCATTGACAAGCCACTTATTGTCCACTGTCGTAATCGCATAAATTTGCGCACCGTGTTCTGAGCGATGATCATAATGCGAACTCTGCTGAGCATTCGCATCTGGTACATGATGTAAATGATTAACCGTAGATGTTGCCTGATGTTGTGCCTGATTCATTTGGCTATGGTTCATTTGAGAGCGATCCATTTGCATCGGCTGATTTTGACTAGAAGATGTAGCAACTGTCATTTTTTCAGGCGCACTATGATCTTCACCATTATGTGCCAAACTCACTGCACTGACCATCAACAAAGAGCTTGCTAAAACAGTTTTAGAAAAAAGATTAATGGTGCGCATGTTGATCTCCTTTCTGTACTTTTTGATCTTGCTGTTTCTCTGTTGATTTGTGATGCATTGGCTGATGACCTGCATGTTGATGGTTCATCGGTGCTGAATGTGCAGCATGATTCATTTTCCCCATCATCTGCATGTGTTGTGCATGCTCTTGTGGAGAATGCTGTGAATGATCCATCTCAGACATCGCTTGATGATTCATTGATGGTACATTTTTTCCATCAGTCTGAGCAGTTGAATGATGCCCTTCGTGCGCCAAACTTAAGCTTGTTAAACTCAATACCGCAACAGAAAAAAACGCTTTAAATACAAAATTAGTGATGTGCATGTCCAGCTCCTTTTTGCTCAGTTACTTGGTGAGTTTGAGTCGAATTTGTACCTTGAATTGGCGTTGTAGACACTTGTTCATCGCTAACATTTGCCACGATCAACTTGTTCATCATTCCTGCACTCATGTGATACAACAAATGACAATGGATTGCCCATTCGCCCAACTCATCCGCAGTTAATAAAGCAGTCACTGTTTTACCCGGTGGTACAATCAATGTGTGTTTATTCGGCATATCTACCGACTCTTGACCATTCTCCAACTGCATAAACATGCCATGTAAATGCATGGGGTGCGCCATCATACTGTCATTAATAAATTTGATACGGATACGCTCGCCATACTTCACTTTTAATGGCTCAGCATCGCTGAATTTTTTACCGTTAATCGTCCAAATATAACGCTCCATAGTACCGCCCAAACGCACTACTAATTCACTGCTAGCTTCACGAGTATCTTTTTGCGGTTCTAAAGATTTTAAATCACTATATTGCAAGGCTTTATTGCCCGCAGGTGTAGATGCATTTGCCCAACCATAAACCACTTGATCATTTTCTTGTGGTTTTGCTGTGCCATGCTGTGAATGATCCATTTTCGAGTGATCCATGCCTTGCATATCGCCATGGTTCATTTTTGAATGATCCATTTTCGAGTGATCCATGCCTTGCATATCGCCATGGTTCATTTTTGAATGATCCATTTTCGAGTGATCCATGCCTTGCATA
>NZ_JAMXXL010000068.1:0-2180 GCF_024129685.1 Acinetobacter lwoffii
GCAGATTATGCACGAATGCCAAGAAATTTGGAGTGCAAATATTAACCAAAAAGAAGATCATTTTTTGATTTATGAAAGAGATCTAATATTTTCAAATATGAAATTCTATATCCCTATTTTAAGAGGTATGCGCCCTGTCACTGAAATAGAAAATAAACAGCCATATATCGAACGTGCTCAAAAAGATTATTTTACGGATACAAGTAAATTTAATACTGAAAATATTATTACTGGTGAGTGTTTATATCATGAGCTTAAAATCCATCTTCTAGGTGAACCTGAACAACGTGAAATAATTAAAAATTATGAAGAAAAACTAAGCCAATATTTCTTTGATAATGAAGCTGTTTCATTGATTCCGAAGCATGATCAAGATGTAGTGAACATCAAAATCGGTTCAGATAGACAAAGACCTATTTATGAATTGGGTGATGGTTTGCAACAAGCGATTATCCTAACCTATGAAGCCTATATAAAAAACAAAGATAAAGAAGGAAATACAGAAACACATGCTTTCTTTATAGAAGAGCCTGAGCTTCACATGCATGCAGGTATGGTTCGTCAGCTAATGAACTTTTATCTAAATGAAACTAATCACTATTACTTCTTTACAACGCATTCAAATCATTTATTGGACATGGCAGATGAATCCGATCAAGTCATGATCCAAAAGTTTGTTAAACACCCAAAAGAAGGTTCTTCTAACGAATTTGAGTTTAAAATTTATCGTTGTGACCGTGATCGTGACCTACTTGCCTCACTAGGTGTACGTCCTTCTTCTGTTTATTTAGCTAACTGTACGATCTGGGTTTGAATAGCCACCAAAATTCTAGACACACATAACCATCTTTTGATGGGCCTTTTCATAATCTAATGGAGAACGCTGACCATTGGAACCATGTCTGCGTTTTGAGTTATAGAACATCTCTATATATTCAAAGATATCCGACCTTGCTTCAGTTCTTGTCACATAGATTTTCTTCTTGATCCTCTCTCGCTTTAACAGCTGAAAGAAGCTCTCAGCAACAGCATTATCATGGCAGTTTCCACGCCGGCTCATACTGCTTTCAAGGTTGTGATGCTTGAGAAATGTCTGCCATTCATGACTGGTGTATTGGCTACCTTGATCAGAATGAATCAGGACTTTGTTCTTTGGGCTTCTTCGCCACAAAGCCATCAGTAGAGCATCTAAAACCAGATCTGTTGTGATTCTCGACTTCATAGACCAGCCAACGACTAGCCGTGAGAATAGGTCGATTACTACTGCAAGATACAGCCATCCTTCATGAGTGCGAATATAAGTGATGTCAGTCACCCACAACTGGTTGGGCTGGGTGGGGTTAAACTGTCTGTCTAAAGTATTTCGAGCCACAATCGATGGAGTACTAACATTAGCTCTAGGTTTGCGATAGCCACGCTGTGACTTGAGACCATTCGCCTTCATGAGTCGATGTACTCGATTGATACCGCAACTTTCGCCAACGTCTTTCAAATCACAATGAATCTTGCGATAACCGTAGACTCCGCCAGATTCCAACCAGAACTGTTTAATTAATCCTGAAAGCTGTTGCCGCTTCCTCGCAGTTATACTGGTAGGTTTCTTTAACCAGGCGTAATAACCACTATGATGAACATCTAAAGTTGAACATAAACGACGAACAGGCCATATATGCTGATTGTCCCGAATAAAGGCGTACCTCATTTGGACTGGCTTGCGAAGTACACCGCGGCCTTTTTTAATATGTCCCTTTCTTCAGTAACCCGTTGCAGTTCTTTTTTTAACTTTGCTAATTCTGCACTTGGATCATTAGATTCTGTGATCTTGGGCTGCTGTGGATCATAACGTTTAATCCAGGCATACAGACTATGGGTAGTGGTTCCTAAACGTGCAGCAACTTCGGCCACACTATGACCTTTCTCAGTAACTTGCTTTACTGCTTCAATTTTGAATTCTTCATGGTATCGTTTACTGCTCATAAGCACCTCGTTAATTAGCCATTTTATCTAACTAAAAAGTGTCTACAAAATCGGTGGCTATTCAGTTGAAGGTATTACAGATCGTCTGTATATCACAAAATATATGGAAAAATATTTAGGGTCTGTTGACATTTACTGTTCATAATTAACCCTATAAAGGTAGCCATAAAAATATACAGGCTAAAGCAACAGAACTTTGATAA
>NZ_JAMXXL010000069.1:0-2145 GCF_024129685.1 Acinetobacter lwoffii
GAATGATCCATTTTCGAGTGATCCATGCCTTGCATATCGCCATGGTTCATTTTTGAATGATCCATTTTCGAGTGATCCATGCCTTGCATATTGCCGTGGTTCATTTTCGAATGATCCATTCCTGCATGATCACCGCCACCATGTCCCATATCTTCCATGGTCAAAAGTGAGCGTGGACGTGGTGCAGGCATATGAATGCCATGTGTCATAGGATTTAATTCATTGTGCAGTGTACCAATCGCATAGCCTGCACGGTCAATTGACTCAGCTTCAATTTGATAATGTCCGCCTTTGGGCTCCACAATCACATCATAAGTTTCAGCTGTGCCAATACGAAACTCATCCACAGCAACAGGTTTTACAGGCTGACCATCAGCACTGACCACAGTCATTTTCAAGTTAGGAATACGGACATCGTAGAAAGACATCGCAGATGCATTCACAAAACGTAGGCGAATTTTTTCATTCGGTTTAAACATTCCTGTCCAATTTTGTTCAGGTGTTTTGCCATTAATGAGGAAGGTATAACCTGTAACATCCGACATGTCGGTTTTTAGCATACGCATCTGATTCCACATTTTGCGGTCAGACCATGTCGCTTTTATGCCATCACGTTTAACCTGCTTCCAAACATCACCCAAGGTTTCACGCTGATCTTGATAATATTCAGCTGAAATTTTAAGATCTTTCTGAATTTGATCACTGGTTTTTTCATGAAAATCTGACAACATCACCACATAGTCACGTTCAGCTTTTTCATGTGCTGCCAATGGTGTTTTACCTTTTGGATAAATCACAAAAGAACCATATAAGCCGTCCTGTTCCTGTCCTTTAGAATGAGCGTGATACCAATAAGTCCCGCTTTGGCGAATCTTGAATTTATAAACATACTCGCTTTGAGGCTTAATACCGTTAAAACCATTAAATCCCGGTACACCATCCATAATGCCCGGCAACAACAGTCCGTGCCAATGAATAGAAGAATCTTGGTTTTTTAAATTATTTTTCACGCGAATGATGGCTTCATCACCCTCTTCAAACTCAAGCAAAGGCGCAGGAAATTGACCATTTACGGTAATGCGCTTTACAGGCTTTCCAGTTGGGCTGACCACTGCTTCATCAATAACAAGCTGATATTCACGCACTTCGGCAAAAACCAAAGGCGACGATGCAAAACAAATACCTGCTAATAGGTACGAACTAATTTTATGAGACATAACTTAACCTTAATTTTTGAAAAATAAATAAATTTTAAAAAAATTGGTTAAGTTTTAGGAGGACGTGAAATTTCTTGCCAATACCCATTTAGATATTGGTTGGGGTAATAAAAATTAGGCTGATCTATAGAATAGAAGGTATCTAGGGGATCTAGCGAGCTTTGCAAAGAATGAAGACATGAGATCTGTGTCTGGCAGGATAAGCTAGAACATTCCTGACACTTTTTGTGATCTATATTCTGATTAAGAGCTAAATGATTATGGCAATCGGTATTCGTCTGTACTTCGTGATTAATACCATGTTGAGTGACTTGCTGTGCTTGATCTAAACAATGATCTTGGCTCATTTCAGTTTGCATATTGATATGCATTATCTTTACTGATGCAACAGACACACTACTCCATCCTATGGCAAAAACCATAAGAAAACAAAACCAAAGTTTTTTGGAGAGATGAGTCAACACGAATGCTATCTAGGAATAGAATTTAATCCAAAATATCTTAACGGAATTTCAAATATTTACAACCCAATATAATTTAGTAGTTTCTCTAAAAATAACATAATACACCTTATACGAAATTCTCTTTATTTATCTTTAAATTTCAGTATATTAGATCAAGCCGTTGTGGGGCATAGGGTACCAGAGCGGCTTTTTATTGATTATTTATGTTCCACGCTTAAAATTCGAACAATGTTTCATGATTTTTATAAGTTAAACTAAATTTAGTTGCCAATCCCAATAAGCTATTCACTAACTTGTAAATATCGGTATACCGCCTGACGACTAATCCCAAAAGCTTTTCCTAATGCCATTTTTGATGGATACTTCCCTTCCCTCCATGCTTGTCGTAAAGCTTCAGCTTGGTCAGGCTTTAGTTTATGCACCCGACCTTTGTACTTCCCCTGAGCAGAGGCGAGTTTTATTCC
>NZ_JAMXXL010000070.1:0-2067 GCF_024129685.1 Acinetobacter lwoffii
AAGAAAGTTAAATCCTGTGCTTGACTCTTGTGGTTAAAAACAGGACATTTTAAATGGTTTATCGCATAGACATTTTAATTGGTGAATAACAGCATTTGTAAGCCCAAAGTAGAAATGTTCTCGATAAATAATGAGCTAATTAACAGTACATATTCGGCTCACAATATGAGTCGAATTTGTGCTATATTTAACTCATCTTAGATTTTAGATGAGAGAGATTGAAAATGCAGAAATGGATTTGGCAAGCAGAAAACTGGACAAATTTCACATGGCAAGATTCAACTATCTTACCTAAAACCAGACAGATACATCAAAAAATAGGAATTCTTCTTGGACAAAGTCAGCATGATTTAGCGAAAGAACAATTCACTCTAGATACTCTACTTGCCAATCTCGTTGCTTCATCAGCAATTGAAAATGAAACCCTCAATGTTTTTTCATTGCGATCATCTTTAGCCCAACGCTTGGGTGTCACTCTTGAACAGCCTTATCCAAGCTCAGATCGATCAGAAGGTTTAGCCAATATCATGCTGGATGCGCTGAACGATGTTAAGCAACCACTGACTGTTGAGCGCCTCATGCAATGGCATCGTTGGCTTTTCAATGACCCCGACTGGACAATGCAACGTTTACGCATTGGTCAACTGAGGGGATCAGAGCCTATGCAGGTCGTTTCAGGTCGATTGGATTACCCTAAAGTACATTTTGAAGCACCGCCAAGAGAAGGCTTAGAAGAACGCTTACATACCTTCATAGCGTGGTTTAATCAGAGTCTGAATGATTCATTGCTTGATCCTCTGTTACGTGCAGGCATTACCCATTTATGGTTTGTTACCCTACATCCTTTTGATGATGGTAATGGCCGTATTACACGTACACTTACAGACCTTGCTCTAGCTCAAATGGATGAGCAAAGTATCCGTTTGTATGCAATGTCTACTACGATATTAAATAAACGTAAAAGTTACTATGAGATATTAGAACAAACTCAAAAAAATGATTCTGATATCACAGATTGGCTGATTTGGTTTCTAGACACGTTGAATGAAAGCCTTGAAAAAACCTTAGCGCAGATCAGTCGAACATTGTTTAAAAGTCAATTTTGGCATAAATATTCAAATTTAGCCCTGGGTGAAGAACAACGTAAAGTTCTAAATCGTTTATTAGACGGTGGCGAAAATGGCTTTGAACATGGTATTAGTGCTTCGCAATATCAAAAGGTTGCTAAAGTCAGTAAGGCAACGGCTACTCGCCACTTATCAGACTTACTTGAGAAAGAATGTATCGTTAAATTAGAAGGTGGTGGACGTAATACACGCTATCAGATCAATACCCAGTTATAGATATTCTAAGCAATAAAAAACCCCGGCATCCTGCCGGGGTTTTTCATATTGGGTTGCTAAGTATGACTCCTGTCTTACCTCACGTTCCTGGTGCGATCTTTCTTATTCTTGTTGTTTGGAACATCCTGTTCTCTATGGCTTCATCATAGGAAAATTCACCTCTCCTGGACAGCCGTAAAGAACCGGAATTTACGTAAGCCCAGGCGTACAAAATAGCCTAAATTTTATCCACAAAAAATGTGGATAATTTTGGACATTGAGGCATTGATAAAATTTGAAAAATCTCAAAATTGATTACTTTTTAAACAAAATTATTGGCAAGAACTATCAAAACTGCTCATAAAAAAGCCGACTTGTTTCCAAGTCAGCTTTTCGACATCGTCGAGCATTATCACTATAACACAAGTATTTGATTTTTATTTGTTTAAAATATGCATTTCGTATAACGCCCATTATGTTAAATAGAGGGAAAATCTATTTTTAAAGTGATAAAATTATTGTAGTTATTTTAAGAATAGCTGCTTTTGATACTTGATCATCTATCCTAATTAAAAACTGTTTTTTAATAATTTGGAATATAAATAAGATTTAGTTAAAATTAACATTATTCATATAAATTAACATTATGTATTACATTAGATCTCTTGCGAAAGTTAATTTAAGAGCGTCCAGTTCACCATTCCAGCAATTAAATTCATTCTTAGACCAAATCGTTTCCGTCTAT
>NZ_JAMXXL010000071.1:0-1917 GCF_024129685.1 Acinetobacter lwoffii
AGTCGTTTAAATTCCCCATCATTAAATCGAGTTAAATTTTCATATTTCATGGGGCTAGTATAAACAATTTTTTACTTTCGCAAGAGATCTAGTAATCAAATATCGAAATTTAGCATTACTTAAAAAACCAATTCCATATGATGAAATTTCAGAAATTATAACTCTAAGGTTTTCTGCCCTACGTTGTTTATAGAGCGTTTTTAATTCTTTAACTTTTATTTCATTTTGGGATTTAATCAAGTCCTCATTAGACTTGATCTGTGATTCAGTTGATTTTTTTACAACGTATATAGTAATTAAAAATCCAATAAAGCTGATAATTGCGGACGCTATAACACTGATTACAACAACCCAATCAGTTGAATGTTGTACATCTAAGTATAATTTTTGTTCTTTCGATCGCTCTAACACCAAAGCCTGTTGTTCTTCTAGCGCCACGACATCCCCTTTCTTATTTTAAATCAACTATTTTTCACTCCATTCTAAACAGTTTCAAAGCACTACAAAAGAAAAAGCCAACTGACCATGCCTGAATCAGTTGGTAAAAGCACAAAACAAAAAACTATATAAAGAAATTATTTCTCTTCTTTCTTAAACTCCTTAAAGTCCGCTTTACGAATCATCGCATGAATACCCTTGGTTCGATCGACCACTTGTGACACTTCAAAGTCAGTGGCAGCACTTAAGTAGGCATAGGCAATTTCTTCAGAAATGCCATATTCATTGACCAAAAAACGAATCGCTTCACGGGTGGATTTACGCATGGCTTCGTCCAAGTCTTCATCCAGACCCGGCGTGATCCAGAATTCAGCATTTTCAGCCAGCGGCTGTTTAATCTCTGCACCCGGAATTTTATCTTTTCCAGATTTAAGCAAAGTGAATTTTAAAGTCGCACGTGCCGAACCTTCCAAGGCAGTTAAAGCCACCTCACCATCACCTTGTACAAAGTGACTATCGCCTGTATAGAATAAAGCACCTGGCACCTGTACAGGATAATAGGCCGTAGCCCCTGCTCCTAATTCATTGATGTCGATATTCCCGCCATAAAATGATGGTGGCACAGAGTGCACAGGCTCACTGGTATTTGGTGCAACGCCCATCGTGCCCATAAACGGATTCAGCGAGAAACGAATCGCTTTACCAGATTCAGTTTTTAAAACGCCTTCCCATACACCATCCGCATTTTTCTCAATTGGGGTAAAAATGGACACGTTGCCATAAGCATCAGGATTGGCTGGAGATGCATGCTCATGTTTCTGACGTTTCGGGAATTCGGGTAAGGTGCCTTTGCCATGACGGTTTGAAATCACGCCATAAGGCACACGCGGTTCAACTTTTAAAATCTCCACCTTTAGAATATCGCCCGGCATTGCCCCTTCTACATAGACAGGCCCGGTAATAATGTGTGGTCCATCTTTATGGAAATCATGTTTCAATTTGGAATTCGTGATCAGCTTGGCTTCATCCAATACATGCTCAGGCTTGACGCCTTTTGATGTGAAATATTTCTCTGCATTGCGGCCTTGATCTTCCAGCAGCCCTTCATGCGAAACCGTATCGAAAGTGACTGTGCTCCCTGAAGGGACAGTCAAAACAGGTTTTGCATCTTTATTTGGCAGATAACCCCAAGTAATCGTATTTAAGGTACTCGGCACATAATAATGACCTTTATATTCACCACTTTTGAGTAATGTCGGTTTATTTTCCAGCTGTTTTAGTATCTTAAAGTCTTCAGCCCATAGGCTTGTCGAAATAAAACTTAAGCTTGAAGCCACTGCCAGAGATAAAGCCAAAGGTTTTAACATGTGTTCAATTTCCGTCATAAAAAATAGATCTCTTTCATAAATCAAAAAATGATCTTCTTTTTGGTTAATATTTGCACTCCAAATTTCTTGGCATTCGTGCATAATCTGCGGA
>NZ_JAMXXL010000073.1:0-1482 GCF_024129685.1 Acinetobacter lwoffii
TGTTATTCACCAATTAAAATGTCTATGCGATAAACCATTTAAAATGTCCTGTTTTTAACCACAAGAGTCAAGCACAGGATTTAACTTTCTTTGTTCAATAACAGCTTTCTGAGCTTTACGACTCGGCATACTTTTCTTGAGACGGGAACGTTTATTCTGTTTTTCCAACTCTTCATGCTGTTGCTGAATATGTGCCAGAACTGTACCTAACCGTTTATTCTCAACGATCTCATTCTGCTGTAGCCCAGCTAATTTATTGAAAATGCTGTAGTTGAGCTTTCGTCCCTCGTGCATGAGGGCCACAGTCCCATCCGGGTACTCCAGAAATGAAATATATTGCCCAACAAGCTTATGATTCAGCTCTATCGGTTCAAGCAGATAAATACATTTGTCATAGGTCAGGGTCAGATTCTTGGTGACCTTACGCGGTTCCTGCCAGGTAAAAATATCATCCAGTTCAAGATGAGATTCGGTTAATGGCCGATGTAAATTCTTTGAGTTTCGCGCACACTTGGCAAACTTCTGATTGAAATGCTCAATAAAGCAGGGCAGCCAGGCATTTGCCTCGGCAATTGAACAGATACCTTCTAGGCGCATTTCCTTGATCAGGCGATCCTGGAGTGTTCTATTGGCACGTTCCACACGGCCTTTGGCCTGGGGTGAGTTGGCGAAGATAATACCAATATTTAACTCATTCAGAATCCGCCCAAATTGCGTGATCTGGCTATCTTGGCTCGATTTCTGATTCACTCGGAATACCGAGTGTTTATCGCTATAAAACGCTAAAGGCTTGCCGTATTGCTCAATGTAGGCTCGGGTTGAAAGCATATAATCAAAGGTCGTTTCAGCCTCACAAAAGCGCAGATGCAACAGCTTTCCAGTGGCGTCATCGATATAAACCAGCAAGCAGCATTTGGAAGCTCGACCTTCAAACCAGTTATGATATGAGCCATCGATCTGGATCAGCTCACCGAAGCAATCACGGTTGTATCGAGGCTGATATGGACGTTTCAGGCGCTTGGATCGAGGAATCCAGAGGTCATTTGCAGTCATCCAGCGACAAACCGTTTCTACCGGGATATGCAGGCCAAACATGCTGCTGAGCTTCTCATGAGCCAATGTAGGACCAAAGCCAAGTAAATGTTCAGAAATAATGGAAAGACATTCTGATTTTAACAGGACGTCATGGCGACGATGACCCGGTTGACCACGACTGGCATGTGCCATACCTGAGACACCATCTTGATTGAGCTTCTGCAATAACCGGGTAATTTGACGGGTGGAAAGATTCAGGATTTCAGCAGCACGGACCTGGGTAATACGATGATCTCTAACGTCTTGCAGAACTGCAAGACGTTGAATTTCTTTATCAGACATAGTGATCAGCATCTATATTTTATATCCAGTCCATGGTGATAAAAACCATCATAAACCAGACATTTTTATTGGTGAGAATATAGACACTTTAAATGGGTTCTAACA
>NZ_JAMXXL010000074.1:0-1353 GCF_024129685.1 Acinetobacter lwoffii
TCATTTAATTATTGCATTAAGTCTAATGATAGATATTGTATGCGATTTGGCTCGCTATCATTCAGCTATACTCTTTTGATAAAAAAAGCATGACTAAAAGCCATGCCTTGGGAATTCGTATAACGTGTATTATGTTAATTTTAGGAACTCTTAACTATTGTCCTTAATTTCTATCTCATAATTAAGACTTCGCGCTTGATCTATAAATTCACCGATATTTCCAGATCCCCATTGATTTGAAATAGCGTAACAACCATCTTGAAAATTAAAAACTTCGGTTGGTTGAGAAAAATATCTCTTTTGACTTTTAATCTCATCAAATTTCTTATAAAAACGTCCGCTTCTTAACGTTTTAGGAAAATCATTATTTAGTGCTAAAAAGCTATTTATATTTTTTTCTTCAACGTGATGCTTTACTACAGCTAGTACTAAATTTCTTTTATTATATTCTTGACCATTAAATAGGTATTTAGAATAATCTCTTAAATATTTCTTATCAGAATTTCTTCGCTCTTCTGACTTTTGCTGTGCTTTGACTTGATAGTCTTTGGCTTCTGGAAGTGGAATAATTTGTTGAATATTCAGTAGAATTTCTTCTTTGTGCCTATATGGCTTGATACGAATACATGTAATATCTAAATCTCTATCATTCAACCACATAACGGATGTTGTTAACTCTTTTGAGAAATCAGCAGAAACCAAAATAATTTTGACATCATCACCAAAAGTACTTTCTATTTCTAGCAAATCTTTTCCAATAAACTCCTCAATTTCCTCTTGCGCATCTTCTTCTTTAAAATCTGGAAAACCATTTAAAGTTTTATATGTGGTGAATACTTTTACAAGATGTTCAAACGTCATGGTAGATATCATTGATGCATATCTTAGGGCTTGAAGCTCCATATGATCACCAGAATCTGTTCTTTTTAATTCAATAATTATTAAATTTGCATTTTGATCTATGGCTAATAAATCAATACGTTTGCGAGACTGATCCCATTCGGAATATTCTTCAGCAACAATTAAAACACCTGGAACAAGAACTTCAATATTTTGTTTTAAAGCTTGTTGGAGATCTTGCCTTTCTAATATTCCTTCTTGGCCAAAGGAAGTTTCTGAAATTTGCTTTATCTCCTTATTATTATGTTGAAATGTAAATAAACTCATAGGTTGCTCCAGTTTTAAAAAATATGTAGGTAAAAATTCAGACTTAATGTGAGTAAAAAATGGGAAAGTTTTATGAATATGCATGTATTTTATTTTTAATTAGGGTGTGTTGACACTTTTAGCTTAAAAAAATAGCGAAGTAGTAAAATCAAATCGCCAAACCCAATTTTACTATTCGCTATGCCT
>NZ_JAMXXL010000075.1:0-1237 GCF_024129685.1 Acinetobacter lwoffii
TGATCCTAGCCAAATAATTAGACAGCGGTTCCCTCTAAATTTTTCAAATATTCTTTTTCAAAAGCTTCGGGACTAACCCAGCCATTTGCAGAATGTCGTCTGATTCGATTGTAATAAACCTCAATATATTCGAACAAGTCCTTATTTGCCTCTTTTCGCGTTTTAAATACACTGCCATGCACGATATGTACTTTTAATGTGTGAAAGAAGCTTTCAGTGACGGCATTATCCCAACAGTTGCCTCGTCGTGACATACTTTGAATGGCTCTATTGGCAGCTAACAAGTCTCTGTAGTCATGACTGCCGTACTGGCTGCCTTGATCAGAATGAACCATTACTCCACGAGGATAACCTTGACGCGCCATCGCATAATTAAACGCATCACAGACTAAGTGACGATCAATATGTTTGCTAGTCTGCCAACCAACGATGCGGCGACTAAATAGATCCAACATGACGCATAAATATAGCCAGCCATGCTGAGTCCAAATATAGGTGATATCGGTAGTCCATACCTTATTTGGTCTCGATACTTTAAACTGACGGTCCAATAAATTTGGTGCTGCTGATAAGCGATCTGCTGGGTCAATTTTATACTTGAATTTACGGGATATTTTACTGCGCAACCCCAGAGTACGTAACATTCTACCTACCGTTCTTTCACTCAAACAATAGCCCTTATCACGCATATCATGGACCAATGATGGGGCACCTAGACGTGCGTGATGCTGCCAATAAAGTAACTGTAAATCATTGAGTTGCTTCTCGCATCTAGGTGTTCGTTTCAACCACGCATAATAGCCCGATCGACTCACACCAATGCAATCACAAGCTGAAGCAACAGTAACCATTTCAGGCGCTATTCCTTTGATTAACGTGTACTTCTCTTGGCATCCTCGGTGAGAAAGTACACATGCGCTTTTTTTAGTATCTCATTCGCCTCACGGAGTCGCTTATTCTCTTTTTCAAGGTCTAGAATGCGCTGCTGCTCAGGTGTTAATTGACGTTTACTGGAGCCTGCTTCGCTAGATTGACGAATCCATTTATCTAGTGTTGAGTAACCGATACCAAGTTTATTGGCTAGTGCGGCTATCGATTCACTTGAGTTCGCTAAGGCGTAATCAATCGCTTGTTGTTTAAATTCCGGACTAAAGCGTTTAGCCATTTTTACATCTCCAAAGATTAAAATTAAACTATCTTTAGAGGGACCGATTGTCCAGTATCTTGGCTAGGATCA
>NZ_JAMXXL010000076.1:0-1194 GCF_024129685.1 Acinetobacter lwoffii
GATTATGCAGTTACTTTAGCAACTACACCAGCACCAACTGTACGACCGCCTTCACGGATCGCAAAACGTAGACCTGGGTCCATTGCGATTGGGTGGATTAGCTCTACTGACATCTCAACGTTGTCACCAGGCATAACCATTTCCACGCCTTCTTTAAGCGCGATCGCACCAGTTACGTCCGTAGTACGGAAGTAGAACTGTGGACGGTAACCGTTAAGGAATGGAGTGTGACGACCACCTTCTTCTTTAGAAAGTACGTATACTTCCGCATCGAATTTAGTGTGTGGCTTGATCGCACCTGGTTTAGTCAATACTTGACCACGTTGTACGTCTTCACGCTTAGTACCACGAAGAAGAACACCACAGTTCTCGCCCGCACGACCTTCGTCAAGAAGCTTACGGAACATTTCTACGCCGGTTACTGTAGTAGTTTGAGTATCACGGATACCAACGATTTCTACAGACTCACCTACTTTAACGATACCAGTCTCTACACGGCCAGTTACTACTGTACCACGACCAGAGATTGAGAATACGTCTTCAATTGGCATAAGGAATGGAAGGTCAATTGCACGCTCTGGCTCTGGAATGTAAGAGTCAAGTGCTTCAACAAGCGCAACTACCGCTGGCTCGCCGTATTGGCTGTCATCACCGTTAAGCGCAAGAAGAGCAGAACCACGGATCACTGGAGTGTCATCACCCGGGAAGTCGTAAGTAGAAAGAAGTTCACGAACTTCCATTTCAACTAGTTCAAGAAGCTCTTCGTCGTCTACAAGGTCGCATTTGTTCAAGAATACAACGATGTAAGGTACACCTACCTGACGAGAAAGCAGGATGTGTTCACGAGTCTGTGGCATAGGACCATCAGTCGCAGCACATACAAGGATCGCGCCGTCCATCTGAGCAGCACCAGTAATCATGTTTTTAACATAATCGGCGTGGCCCGGGCAGTCTACGTGAGCGTAGTGACGAGTTGGAGAATCGTATTCTACGTGTGAAGTATTAATTGTAATACCACGTGCTTTTTCTTCTGGTGCAGAGTCGATTGCAGCGTAGTCTTTCGCTTCGCCACCGAATTTCTTCGCACATACAGTTGCAATTGCAGCTGTTAAAGTTGTTTTACCATGGTCAACGTGACCAATTGTGCCCACGTTAACGTGTGGCTTATTACGTTCAAACTTAGCCTTAGCCATG
>NZ_JAMXXL010000077.1:0-1180 GCF_024129685.1 Acinetobacter lwoffii
CTCTGTACACGACAAATTTCACAGAACCCTTATCCTATCAGGATTCTGCCTTCTTAAAATTGCCAAAATTTCCTTAAACTCTTCTTTTTTCCCAAAACCAATTAAACGCTGAATCGCCATTTGAACATAGTCTAAACCATAGCGAAATAAACTCATTGAGAGTCGTCCATGCTTCTTTATTTTTATCGCTTTTTTTTGATCATGTTGCCATTCACCCGTTAAGTAACACCAACAGAAGCTTATAGCTAACACCGCAATCAATTTTTTCACTCGTCTAGGGTCTGTCAAGCGCGTATTTTCAAGATTAAACCCGCGTCCTTTGAGACAACTGAATAAGGTTTCAATTTCCCAGCGTAATGCATAATCCTGAATAGCATTGGCATTAAACTGAGGAGAAACGACGAGTAAAAGCTCTCCATTTTCTAACTGTAGTGCACTTATATATAGTTTCACCCGACCAACCAAAATCCGTCGTTTACGACATTCAATTTGACCAACTTTAAGATGGCGAAATAAATCACTAATTTTATGATTCTTTCCTAAATGATTGGTGACAATGAAGTTTTTTTAACACGAATGCAGAAGTTGATGTCTTGTTCAATTAACCATGTAAACCACTGCTCACCGATAAACTCTCTGTCTGCGAACACATTCACAATACGGTCTTTACCAAAAATGGAGATAAAGCGTTGAATCAAAGCAATGCGCTCTTTCGTATCTGAATTTCCACGTTTATTAAGCAATGTCCAAAGGATAGGTATCGCTATTCCACGATAAACGATCGCGAGCATCAGGATATTAATATTTCGTTTTCCCCATTTCCAATTGGTTCTATCTAAAGTCAGTTGCACTTTGTCGAATGAAAATATATTGAAAATCAACCGAGAAATTTGACGATAATCGAAATACTGACCTGCAAAGAAGCGCTGCATACGTCGATAAAATGATTGTGGTAAGCACTTGATGGGCAAGGCTTTAGATGCAGAAGAAAGATTACATGTTTGCTTTAAAATAATCACAAGCATGATGAGCGCAAAGCACTTTAAATGTGACTTGTTCCATTTTAGATATTTGTTTAAGATAAGATATAACTCATTGAGATGTGTCATAGTATTCGTCGTTAGAAAACAATTATTGTGACATTATTTCAATGAGTTATCTATTTTTGTCGTGTACAGAG
>NZ_JAMXXL010000078.1:0-1038 GCF_024129685.1 Acinetobacter lwoffii
GGCTTTGTTGCACAAAGATTTAAAATTAAAGCTACTCTGAGCTAGTCAAATTTAAGACACAACTCGGGTATGAGGTCGGCCTAATTCCGTAAATTTATTTAATACTGCCACACGTGCATGAATCTCATTGACTTGGCTTTGAAAGTTTCTCGCACTGAGTTTATCCCCCAATAATTTGATGCAATGCATCTTGGTTTCAACCAAACTGCGCCGATGGTAACCTGACCATTTTTTCCATATTATTCTTCCTAAATGCTTAACTGTTCGAAGTAATTCATTTCGCTCTCGCGAATGAACTTTTGTATCTTTCCAAGGTCTCGCATTTTTCCTAGGTGGAATCACTGCATGCGCTTGCCGATCTGCAATGACCTGACGGCATTGTTTTGTGTCATAAGCCCCATCTGTATAGACTGAATCAATCTGTTCATCCAATGGGATTTGATTTAGTAAATCACCTAGGACTTGCGAATCACTCACATTGTTGGTCGTGAGTTGAACTGATCGTATTTGTAGGGTTTCAGCATCTATACCGATATGAAGTTTTCGCCATTGGCGACGATATTCAGGCTGATGTTTCTTGCGTTTCCATTCACCTTCACCTAAAAACTTTAAACCAGTAGAGTCGACAAGTAGATGTAGTCCATCACTACTTTTTTGATAGCCAATTACAAGATCAATATGCTTTTGTCTTCTGCAAATGGTGGAATAATCTGGCGCTGTCCAATCTAAACCACAAAGCTTAATGAGACTTTTCACAAAGCCAGTGACCATACGTAAAGAGAGTCGAAATAAGGATTTAATCATTAAACAGCATTGGATGGCTGTATCTGAATAAGTTTGATTTCGACCATGTTTACCTTTGGGTTGAGCGTACCATTGAGTCTTGGGATCAAACCAAATCGAAATGTTTCCTCGATTAATTAAGGCTTGATTGTATTCGGACCAGTTGATTGTACGGTAGATATTAGGTGGAGGCTTCTTCATTCGGAAATTATATTGCTGAATTAGACCTTACGAACAGCTTTGTGCAACAAAGCC
>NZ_JAMXXL010000079.1:0-989 GCF_024129685.1 Acinetobacter lwoffii
TAGACGGAAACGATTTGGTCTAAGAATGAATTTAATTGCTGGAATGGTGAACTGGACGCTCTTAAATTAACTTTCGCAAGAGATCTATTGATCTAGTGAGTTTATTTCAAAAAAAATATGTTGATGATAAAGTGATTAACAAAGATTTATATAGCATTTTTAAGGAAATAGATGAGCAAGCAAATAATTTTTTAGATGAATCAAATATTCGTTTTAATAATTTTAAGTCTAATTTAAGTGAAATTAAAAATAGGTTAGAAGATATTAAGAACTATAAAAAAAATATCAATAATCTTAATGAAAAGATGATGGATGCCAATCTTGATAATGATGAGTATTTAAATATTAATGATGAAATAAGACTACTTAAGGAAAAGGTAAGTAAAATTAATGATATTGAGAAAGAAAAAGAAAAAATAGAAAAAAAGATATTTGATATTAATGAGGTTAATAATTTTATTGATAATGTAAATTTATTTTCTAAGTTATTGTACTCTTTAATAAAAATTTATGATGAAAATATCAAGGAGGATGAGTTTGATGAAATTAATATAGATTTACTTAAGTCGGAGAGTACAGCGCTTATAAATATGATGAAAATAATAAAGTATAAATATTATAAAAATATGCCATACGAAAATGACTTTATTAATGATTTTTTAATATACATCAATTTTATACATTATTAACTTTGTCAAATAATTCTTTGAAATTGATGAATTATGGTGAGGATCAACAGAATAAACAACAGCAAATAGATATAAAAAAACATTTTAATCTACTAAAAATTCAAAATCTTGTATTATTAATTTTAGGTGGATTATGTGTTAGGCAGAATGATCAAGAAAGAAAGTTTGCACATTACACAAATTTAGATGTTGGTATTAAATTGGCAACTAATAGACCTCTTTCATAAATCATTTTTTACTCAGCTCCAAGTTATAAATTCCAGCAATTAGATTGAATCTCAAACCGAGTCTTTTAGCTCT
>NZ_JAMXXL010000080.1:0-841 GCF_024129685.1 Acinetobacter lwoffii
TCTTTTAGCTCTATTGCGATAACGTTCCGCAAGGATCTTGAAAGTTTTTAGACTGCCAAATACATGCTCAATTGCTATTCTTCTTTTATTGATTTCCTGATTATAGATTTTTAGTTCAGGATCCAATTTACAGCGTCTTTTGGCTTTTAAGGGCAACAGGCTATTGGGATACAAAGTATAAATCCCCTGATAACCTTTATCCGCAAGAACAAAGGCTCCTGAAGGAATCTGGTTTAAATTGCGTTTGAACAACTCGAAATCATGCACTGCACCGCGACTGCTACATAAACTCAGAATTTGCTGAGTCTTGTAGTGAATCATGGCCTGTACTTTAAAGGTATGGGTCTTTTTCTTGCCGCTATAGCTTTTCTTCTGTTTTTTTGGGCCTTTGTATTGGAATTTCCGTGGCATCCACGATCACAACATTCCAGTCAATGCCTTCGCCCTCGGGTAAATCTTTGGGTAAATTAAAAAGATTGGACCGAATCAGGCAGTCTTCAACATGACGGACAATTCTTGAGGCTGTGGGCTCTGAAACCCCGTAACTCGTTGCAACGTGAAATAAGGTTCGGTATTCCCGCCAATAGCTCAGACAGAGCAGAACCTGGTCTTCCAGGCTTAACTTGGGCGGTCTGCCTTTGACAGGAACATGTTTCTTCAATTGCTCAACCATCAAATAGAAAGTTGACCATGAGATGCCCGTGTATCGCTTGAACTGAGGATCAGAAAGCTTGTTTGAATCGATGTATTTCATCCGCAGATTATGCACGAATGCCAAGAAATTTGGAGTGCAAATATTAACCAAAAAGAAGATCATTTTTTGATTTATGAAAGAGATCTA
>NZ_JAMXXL010000081.1:0-828 GCF_024129685.1 Acinetobacter lwoffii
AAATATGAAAATTTAACTCGATTTAATGATGGGGAATTTAAACGACTCGTTGGAGTTCCTCGTCCATTATTCTTAAAAATGGTATCGGTGTTACAACACGCTGAACTTGCCAAGAAAAAATCTGGAAGACCTCATTCGTTGTGTTTAGAGGATCAATTGTTGTTAACTTTAAATTACTTACGCTGTTATAGAACTCAAATTGAGTTATCCGCTGACTATAACCTAGCTGAAAGCAATGTGAATCGTACTATTCATAAAGTTGAAAATGCTCTGATTCAATCACGGATTTTCGCATTGCCTAAAAGGAATCAAAAGTTTAGTGAGGGGGATTATGTGATCGTTGATGTCACTGAGTCACAGATTGAGCATCCCAAAAAAACAAAGAAAATTCTATAGTGGTAAAAAGAAGAAACATACGCTAAAAACACAGGTCATTTTTAACCCAAGACTAAAGCAAATTGTAAGTATACAGGTCGAAAGTGGCAGAAAACATGATCTGACGATTGCGCGTAAGTATTTTAAGGAGATGATCATTTATCCTTGTATTATGGCAGATTTAGCCTATAAAGGATTTCATCAGATTAAGAGTAAGTTACTCATTCCAATCAAGAAACCTAAGAATTTATCATTACCCAAAATAGCAAAACAGATCAACCAAGAAATCAGCCGGCGTAGGATCACAATTGAACATATCAACGGCAAACTTAAATATTTTCGGATATTAACAGAACGCTATAGAAATAGACGGAAACGATTTGGTCTAAGAATGAATTTAATTGCTGGAATGGTGAACTGGACGCTCTTAAATTAACTTTCGCAAGAGATCTA
>NZ_JAMXXL010000082.1:0-692 GCF_024129685.1 Acinetobacter lwoffii
GCAGATTATGCACGAATGCCAAGAAATTTGGAGTGCAAATATTAACCAAAAAGAAGATCATTTTTTGATTTATGAAAGAGATCTAATATATCGCATGTAAGACTTAATTCTGTGGATTTTATGAATGATCCTACTGAAGGGAAAATATTAAAGGATTTTTTAAATTTAAAAAATATATATGATGATAATGCTCATATTAATACTTTTTTAACATGTTTTACATTTAATCATAACTCTTTAAATCAGTTTAGATTGTATGGAAATACAGATGATGTTGAGTGTTCTGGAGTGAGTCTTGTTTTTGATAGTTTATTTTTTGCGCAAGGATTTGAAAAAGCGACTATAAGTAGAGTCTACTATAAATTGCCAATTTTTAGATGTATCTATTTGGATTATTTTTCAGGATATTTTGAAGTTGCAAGAAGAAATAAATTTACGTTTTTTCAAGAATATAAAGATAAGAAATCTGCTGAAAATGCTTGGAAAAAATATATAAATAAAATAAACAAAATTGAGGAGAAAATTAAAAAGTATTTCGATGAAATGAAAGTTTTAATTGAAATTCTTTATGAAGATAATGATTTGAAGGTTATTTCCTTAATTAATAGATCTCTTTCATAAATCAAAAAATGATCTTCTTTTTGGTTAATATTTGCACTCCAAATTTCTTGGCATTCGTGCATAATCTGCGG
>NZ_JAMXXL010000083.1:0-531 GCF_024129685.1 Acinetobacter lwoffii
TACGATGTATCTGAGGGTCTGTAGCTCAGTTGGTTAGAGCACACGCTTGATAAGCGTGGGGTCACAAGTTCAAGTCTTGTCAGACCCACCAAATCTGACTAACGAAGCATGAAAGTGCTGAAGCAAACAGAACAGAACGATACATTGACTTATTGATAAGCTGGGGACTTAGCTTAGTTGGTAGAGCGCCTGCTTTGCACGCAGGAGGTCAGGAGTTCGACTCTCCTAGTCTCCACCACGTATCCTTCGGATACGTAATAAGCAAACGATCAGATAGCTTATAGAGCTTAGTGATAAAGCAGCGTATAATGCGCGGCATTGTTATTAACCTCTGTGATTTATCACAGTTTCCTGACCTGACGAAGGCTGGAAAAATCATTAACAGAATATATTTGAGTTGAAATAATTTGTTCAAACTCGTTTCAAGTAGGCAACTACAAGAAATGAGTTCTAGCGAAATTAACTGAATCAAGCGTTTTGGTATATGAATCTAATTGAAGCTGTACGGTGCTTAAGTGCACAAACGCCAAC
>NZ_JAMXXL010000084.1:0-483 GCF_024129685.1 Acinetobacter lwoffii
ACGCGTGCATGAATTTCATTAGCCTGGCTTTGAAAGTTCTTTGCACTGAGTTTCTCTCCCAATAATTTGATGCAATGCATCTTGGTTTCAACCAAACTGCGACGGTGATAGCCTTACCATTTTTTCCATAGTGTCCTGCCTAAACGCTTAACTGTTCGAAGTAATTCATTTCGTTCTAGCGAGCTAATCTTTGTATCTTTCCATGGTTTCGCATTTTTTCTAGGTGGAATCACCGCATGCCCTTGCCGATCTGCAATGACCTGACGGCATTGCTTGGTGTCATAAGCTCCATCGGTATAAACAGAGTCAATCCGCTCATCTTGTGGAATCTGATTAAGTAAATCACCAAGCACCTGTGAATCACTGACATTATTGGTTGTAAGCTGAACTGCTCGTATTTGCAGGGTTTTGGCATCTATACCAATATGTAGTTTACGCCATTGGCGACGATATTCAGGTCCATGTTTCTTGCGCTTCCATTCG
>NZ_JAMXXL010000085.1:0-459 GCF_024129685.1 Acinetobacter lwoffii
TTCCTTTTTCTTCGATTGAGCCTTTGGCTGACTTCGACATATTGGCTACTTTTAAGTCCTCAACTACGATCATTGCGTGGTTTTTGCTGAGCGTTGTGGTGACTTTGTGCAAGTAGTCATGCCGAATATTGGCAATATGATGGTGTAATTTATTGATCTTGAGATTCAGCTTTTTCCAATTTTGACTGAACTTGTTTTTCTTTCTCAGCTTGCGCTGAAGCCTAGCTAACTTTACCTGATTGGCCTTGAAACTATTGATCGGGTCGAATACTTGACCACTAGACGTTGTAATTAACTTTTTAACACCTAAATCAATGCCAACGGCTGATTTTGATGGGTGGACTGGTGCTTCTACTGTGTTTTCAGCACCAAATGACACATACCATTTTCCGACATGCTTTGAGATTGTGACGTTCTTAATCTCACCCACAATATTTTGTGATTTTCTGAATTTCACAA
>NZ_JAMXXL010000086.1:0-438 GCF_024129685.1 Acinetobacter lwoffii
TAGACGGAAACGATTTGGTCTAAGAATGAATTTAATTGCTGGAATGGTGAACTGGACGCTCTTAAATTAACTTTCGCAAGAGATCTAATATTTGTATAATTCTACTCAATTTAGAAAATTAAAATCTTTCCATAAAAAAATAGTCTCAAATAAATTTGATCCCCGTTATGAAGAATTTATTAATCTTATGAACGATACTCTCACTGTGCAAAGCTATACTACCGCTTCTCTTGCATTTAAGTCTGTAATGCATTCCTTATATGAAAATGGATTATTAAATCAAATATATTCAAATAACAATATTGATATAGCATTAGATTTATTTCATCAAGAAACAACTAATATTCATAAAATAGACCTCTTTCATAAATCATTTTTTACTCAGCTCCAAGTTATAAATTCCAGCAATTAGATTGAATCTCAAACCGAGTCTTTTAG
>NZ_JAMXXL010000087.1:0-388 GCF_024129685.1 Acinetobacter lwoffii
CGTAAAATAAGGAATTAAGACTGATCACGAAGCTTCACAAGCTTCACGTAGTTGTCTGAACAGACTTCCCTGTAGATAAGGGATTAAGACCATCGATCTGCATCTCTTGATACAGTTGACGTAAGTCTGAACAGACTTCCTGAGCCTTTCTGAGAAACACTGTTTCGAAGAAGGCGTAAAATAAGGGATTAAGACGCGTACTCTCTTACATTTTAATAGTGTGTATCTGTCTGAACAGACTTCCCTGTAGATAAGGGATTAAGACACAACGCCACATTCATCTTAGCTTCAGATGCTGTCTGAACAGACTTCCTGAGCCTTTCTGAGAAACACTGTTTCGAAGAAGGCGTAAAATAAGGGATTAAGACGCGTACTCTCTTACATTTTA
>NZ_JAMXXL010000088.1:0-350 GCF_024129685.1 Acinetobacter lwoffii
ACTTATTGATAAGCTGGGGACTTAGCTTAGTTGGTAGAGCGCCTGCTTTGCACGCAGGAGGTCAGGAGTTCGACTCTCCTAGTCTCCACCAAATTTCAAGATCATAAAAGCACTGCTTTTACTTGAAATTTAAGCAAGAAGCTACGCTTCGCGCAGTATGTAAGCATACAGTGATGAAGTTGTTTAGTTCCTAAGCGATCAAGTGTTTAGATCCTAGAGATTAACAAGTACAAGCGTTATGATACGCGGACTTGATAATCTCTGTGATTTATCACAGTTTCCTGACCTGACGAAGGCTGGAAAAATCATTAACAGAATATATTTGAGTTGAAATAATTTGTTCAAACTCG
>NZ_JAMXXL010000089.1:0-337 GCF_024129685.1 Acinetobacter lwoffii
TACGGAATTAGGCCGACCTCATACCCGAGTTGTGTCTTAAATTTGACTAGCTCAGAGTAGCTTTAATTTTAAATCTTTGTGCAACAAAGCCTTATCATAATAAGATATTGGGACAACAAAATCGAAGATAAACCAATATTACAATATACCAAGTAAGATAAAAGCGACTGCTGCACTAAATAAAAATGTTACTTCTGTTTTTCTTTGCATAATAATTTTTCTCTATTTTCAAATTATAAAGCAAATATTAGGGTCTGTTGACATTTACTGTTCATAATTAACCCTATAAAGGTAGCCATAAAAATATACAGGCTAAAGCAACAGAACTTTGATAATT
>NZ_JAMXXL010000090.1:0-327 GCF_024129685.1 Acinetobacter lwoffii
TGTCTGAACAGACTTCCCTCTAGATAAGGGATGAACGAGGATCAGCAAAGCACTGCTTTGCCCGAGTGCAAGACGAAAGCTTTGCTTGAGTTAGACGTGAACCCTCGATAGTATCTGTTTTGGATACATCCCTGTAGATAAGGGATTAAGACTCTTCTACGGTGCCGAACACTTCAGCCATCATGTGTCTGAACAGACTTCCTGAGCCTTTCTGAGAAACACTGTTTCGAAGAAGGCGTAAAATAAGGAATTAAGACTGATCACGAAGCTTCACAAGCTTCACGTAGTTGTCTGAACAGACTTCCCTGTAGATAAGGGATTAAGACC
>NZ_JAMXXL010000091.1:0-322 GCF_024129685.1 Acinetobacter lwoffii
TGATTACCGATGGAACCACACATGATGTTAAAGTTGCACCTGATTTAATATCAACATTAGATTTAAAAGAGACAAAAGTGGTATGTGCAGATAAAGGCTATGATTCAGAACCACTGCGTGAACAGATCAGGAAAACAGGGACTAAAGCGAATATACCAAAGAAAACAAATAGCCAATCGAACAATGACCATATGGACTGGTATTTATATAAAATCAGGCATTTAGTTGAAAATATGTTTTGTAGATTAAAGCAATTTAGAGGAATAGCTACTCGATATGACAAGCTCAAAAGAAATTATCAAAGTTCTGTTGCTTTAGCCTG
>NZ_JAMXXL010000092.1:0-320 GCF_024129685.1 Acinetobacter lwoffii
CCGGCAGAATGTTGATGAGCACGTACATGAGAGCCATCAATAAAAATCCACTCCATATCGGGGCATGAGGCTAGTAATTTGAATAATCTAAGTAACTTACCGCTGCTTGACCAACGATTAAAACGTTTGAAAATAGAGTTTGAATGACCAAAACAGCAAGGAATATCTCGCCACGGACAGCCTGTTCTAATTCTATAGAGAATAGCTTCAATAAAATTGCGTAAATTTGAGTTGTGGTGAATGGATAAATTACGCAGAATAACTTTCAACTTTTGCCAGTGTTGATCTGTCAGCATGGTACGAGGCATAGCGAATAGTAA
>NZ_JAMXXL010000093.1:0-316 GCF_024129685.1 Acinetobacter lwoffii
TTTGAACAAATTATTTCAACTCAAATATATTCTGTTAATGATTTTTCCAGCCTTCGTCAGGTCAGGAAACTGTGATAAATCACAGAGGTTATCAAGTGCGCGTATCATAACGCTTGTACTTGTTAATCTCTAGGATCTAAACACTTGATCGCTTAAGGACTAAACTAACAATCAACTGATTGTCTATTTATTAGCTTTTGTCTTTATACATTCCGAAGGAATGTATGGTGGAGACTAGGAGAGTCGAACTCCTGACCTCCTGCGTGCAAAGCAGGCGCTCTACCAACTAAGCTAAGTCCCCAGCTTATCAATAAGT
>NZ_JAMXXL010000094.1:0-274 GCF_024129685.1 Acinetobacter lwoffii
TCTGCACATACCACTTTTGTCTCTTTTAAATCTAATGTTGATATTAAATCAGGTGCAACTTTAACATCATGTGTGGTTCCATCGGTAATCACGAAATCAATAGGATTGCCATGTGCATCAACAATCAAATGTATTTTTGAGGAGTTTCCTCCTACACTTTTAGAAATAGATTGATTCGCTATGCCGGCAGAATGTTGATGAGCACGTACATGAGAGCCATCAATAAAAATCCACTCCATATCGGGGCATGAGGCTAGTAATTTGAATAATCTAA
>NZ_JAMXXL010000095.1:0-230 GCF_024129685.1 Acinetobacter lwoffii
TGTGATTTATCACAGTTTCCTGACCTGACGAAGGCTGGAAAAATCATTAACAGAATATATTTGAGTTGAAATAATTTGTTCAAACTCGTTTTTAAGATCAACACTAACAGTGATTTATTACTGTGATGTGAAGATTAAGGAAATGAGTTCTAGCGAAATTAACTGAATCAAGCGTTTTGGTATATGAATCTAATTGAAGCTGTACGGTGCTTAAGTGCACAAACGCCAAC
>NZ_JAMXXL010000096.1:0-228 GCF_024129685.1 Acinetobacter lwoffii
TTTATGGACTTGTTCGGGTCTTATTTACGCTGTTTATTTCGTATGCCTTACTTCGTACCAAATAGAATTCATTAACAGGTTTTATTTGAGTTGAATATTGTCATACTAACGAGCTTATGAATCAAGCTGTTTTGCTGAATATCGAATCGATTGATGCTTAATACAACAACTGTTTGGGTGTTGTATAGTCAAGCCTCACGAGCAATTAGTATTGGTCAGCTTCACATA
>NZ_JAMXXL010000097.1:0-211 GCF_024129685.1 Acinetobacter lwoffii
TGATTACTTACTGAGGTCTTATGGTTGCCTTAGCTTTCTTCAAATCTTGCACTCTGTTCAAAGCAGTGCTTTGAACATCGTTCATTAACAGAATATCTGAGCTGTCGTATTTTGTTCTTTAGCGTTCACTAAATCAAGCTGTTTTGCTTAATATCGAATCAATCGATCCTCACTTCTTTCGAAGTTCGTACAACAACTGTTTGGGTGTTGT
>NZ_JAMXXL010000098.1:0-206 GCF_024129685.1 Acinetobacter lwoffii
TTCTACCATCAATCAATGAAAATAATTTCGATCAATCAACCAGTAAAAATCCACACAAGTTGTTCTTCATAATCTCTTAATGATCTTCTTGTTGGTTCGTCACCAGCAAGCTAGGTCGGCTATATTACTCTCTATCTCTAGAAAGTCAACCAGTAATTCAGATTATTTTTAAACTTATCAAATAAAACCCAACTCAATCAAACTTA
>NZ_JAMXXL010000099.1:0-203 GCF_024129685.1 Acinetobacter lwoffii
TACGATGTATCTGAGGGTCTGTAGCTCAGTTGGTTAGAGCACACGCTTGATAAGCGTGGGGTCACAAGTTCAAGTCTTGTCAGACCCACCACTATCTGACTACAGAAGAAAAGATACATTGACTTATTGATAAGCTGGGGACTTAGCTTAGTTGGTAGAGCGCCTGCTTTGCACGCAGGAGGTCAGGAGTTCGACTCTCCTAG